>JBJMEE010000115.1:0-4537 GCA_045809585.1 Nitrososphaera sp.
TAGAAATCTATTGTGGTCGCCAAAACGACTAGCTGTACTCAATTACAGCATAAAGGCATTCTTTATCTTCATGTTAATGATTTCGTGTAGTTATAATATGTTCTATGTTCTATAGGATTCGTTCCTGATGTTATCATACCATTTTACAGGCCTGAAGGAATGAAATCCAAGCAGTACCAAAGACTAAATTCAGAGATGTTTGACTAGATCCACATATCAAACTCTGTGGATAGACGTGGCTTTGAAGTCTGGTGCAGAGTTGCAGTTTTAGCCTATTACTTGTCTCTCTGTTAGCATGCTACAAGGTTGTGGCGGCTATTTCATCAAAAGGGCAACAATCTGTGCCTTTGTTCCTCCTCATCGGGAGCACACATTGGATTATTACAATAATATAATTTACCATCATTGCTAATACGCCTGCTTCCAAAAGACTCGAGAAGTTTTAAGTCTAATGTAGCCCTGCAGATTGGACAAGATGGCTGCATTGGACTGAAATTGTCTTTTCCCTTTACGGGCATAGGCACATGACATTCTCCCATAAGTTGGAATATATAGAGAATAGATAAATAGTTTGGTAAAATCCTTATTATATATATCATAACAGTTAGGCGCAGTTAGTGCCAGGTCGCTAGTTGTACTGTGTGTATATTACGGGAAAGCATGTAAAAAGACAATATATTTTCAATCAATCAGGCTCTTTTATACTTCAGTTAACAAAGCGGGTACAATAGTGAAGGAAATAAAGACATTACTGTAGTTAGCATCAACAATTTCTTTTTTTGTTCCTTTCTTTAAAGAACCATTTTAGTTTTTCTTTTGTTGTGTTGTTGTCTAGCCAATTAACCTAACAAAAGCAAATCCTATAATAAATCCAAGGACAGCTCCAAATGTCGGCAGCCATTTTCTTTCTTTGTGAGCTTTAGGTATCATGTCGTAAAACAGCATGTAAAAAATGCCGCCAGCTGAGATGGCAAGGGTCAGCGCAATAACAACTTGCATGCCTTGGAAAAAGAATAAACCTATTAATCCAAGAACAATTGGAAGCACTGATACAAACCCGATAGCAATCAACCCTTTTCTTTTGCTACCTCCAAAAGCCGTCTTGCCAGAAATCATTTCACGATAAGAAGCAATTCCTTCTGGGACATTTTGTATACCAATAAGCAATGCAATCACAAATCCAGTACCGCCAGCTATCGAAGCTCCTATGGCAAGTGATTCTGGAATAGAATCAAGACCTATGCCGAGCAGAATGCCAGCCCCTCCACCCTTGCGCTCCGCTATTACATCTGCAAGTGTAAAGATTATCGAACCAGCAACAAAGGCGATCAAAGTTAGGATAATCCCTAAGGCTTTTTCTGCTTCAATTACCATTCCAAAAATGGCAGCAGAGATTAGGATGCCTGCACCAAAAGCAGTGAAAAATAACACTTGTCTATCGCTGAAGTCGATGTACCTTGCTATGAGCCCGCCTGCAAATGAGGTGCCGCCTGCAAATGCACATATTGCAACAACACGTAGTATGTCTATAATCTCGATGCTGGGCATTGTTATGTTGGCTGCCTGCAAGACCAGTTTTATGCATTCTTTCTTTTTAGAGTATCTAATGAAATTACTACTATTGACACATAATTAAGATGCACACATTTGCTATTATTTTCATTATTTACTTGCCACAACTTTGTTACTTCCAATCATTAATTGATTTGTTGGTCAACTATGTACTCTCTACCTATCATTGGTAGAGGACTAGACTTAATTGAAGACATACGTCATTTATTGCAACTCAGGTTCCCACCATGATGACGACTAGAGGATTTTGCATGCGACATGATTTTATTATAGCCTGAAGCATAACAGCATACCCACATGCAGGAGGCCAGGCCAATAGTCAAAAAAGGATACATTGCCAGAAAGGGCCGAGGGTATTCTCTACAAGAGCTACGGGAGGTAAGCCTTAGCCCAAGAGTGGCAAGGAAGAATGGGGTACCAGTCGATGTATGGAGACAGACAAAACATTCGGAAAATGTCGAACAGCTAAAGGCAATCCAGAAGCGATTGAGTCTAGAATCAGGGAAAAACCAGCAGAACAGCAATAAGCCAGCAAGGTAGCACGTTCAGTAGCAAAAAGAAAGTAGAGAAGAAGGACTAGAACTCGCAAATGTTTTCTATCCCACGGATCGACTCACTGGCAGGTATAGAGTGCTACTGTACCAGCTTTGCTGGGACAAAAGGGTCGATAAAACAGAGGAGTGAAGGGTTTAGGGTATTCGAGCTTGCAGATGAGTCACTCGACATATCTCTGTCGTACGATGAGAGTCACCGCTACCCGCTCTATATCCTGGAAAAGCAGGACATTGACTCAAACCATGCTCTATTTGAAATAGAGCATGAGATGCACATGAGGCTTAGAATAATGGGAATAAAGGACTCTAAGGCTGCGACAATGCAGTACGCCGGCATGGAGCGAGTAATAAAGAATCCGCCGGCAGAGTTAAAAAGCAGACACACTCGGCTCAGACTTAAAGGTTTCACTAAGCAGCCGATTGGGAAGAAGTTCCTTGCAGGCAACAAGTTTGAGATAACGATCTATAATTTCCGCTCTTCAGATCTCTCCAGCTTTGTTCCACAAATTGGCATGGTGGGCAACTTTTACGGCCTCCAGAGATTTGGCAGTGAAAGGTTGGTGACTCATCTTGTTGGTAGGGAAATTATCAAGCGCAACTTTATGCAGGCAGTTGAGCTGCTGCTCTGTCATACTACTGAATTTGATACTCAGATCAGCAGGGAGATCAGAAGCAGGTGTGCCGACCCAAGCAACTATCAGCAAGTGCTCAAGATGCTACCAAGAGGCATGGACATTGAACGGCAGGTGCTGTCAGCGCTAGTCGCTGGCAGGGGTACCATTGCAGCACTGCGTGCAATACCAATCGCTATTAGGAGACTATTCGTCCAGGCATATCAAGCATATATCTTCAATATATGCCTCAGCAGAGCCATCATGGGAGGCGAGGATCTACTGCAGCCGAAAACTGGAGACCTTTGCTTTGAAATGGAGGGGCCGGCGATATTTGGTAGGATAATCAAATATGATCCCAACTCAATGACGAAGTTGGTTCCAGCAATAAGGATGGTAGGATATACCTTTCAACCCGGCAAGGGCAGGTTTGAAAATATTACAAGAACGATACTGCAGGAGGAGGAAGTGGCTGCAAAGGACTTTTACATAAAGGAGATGCAAGAGCTCAGCCACCAAGGAGGCTTTAGGCAGGCTCCACTCTGGTGCATGGATTTTTCGTATAAACGAGACCCATTGATCATATCTTTCAAGCTGCCCAAGGGATCATATGCGACCACGCTTTTGCGCGAAATAATCAAGCCAGATGATCCAATCAAGAGCGGCTTTTAGCGGCTTGAATCATGTTATGATGACAGTAAAGTTTCCTTTATTTAATGATGATGTCACCACAAGCATTGTTGCCTGCTAGTAAGCAACATATTTCCTTTCACTTTTTTGTGATATTTGCATTCGCTTCAGATTCTTAGCAATGTTGTTCAGTATCATCATCTACGGCCGTAGATATGCCCACTGCCAATGTGTGCAAATTGTTAATTATAGATAGAGCCATTGCACGGAGCAGCTGGCAAAACCTTCTCACTATCTTTGATTAGACTATTCCGTCACTGATTTGATTGATAGAGATGAAAATCAAGTTATGTGATAGCTGCATCTCTCTCTAATCTTCAATCAAGACAATAAAGCAGATTGGTTCGACAGCATCGTATCAGCTTTTCAAGCGTTCGATTGTTACTACAGTAACGGCTCTTTTTAGTAACATCAAGCAGAATTTGGAATCGAAAGTAGAATGCATTGACGATATAGAGGCAATTTCAACTATAGCTCTTAATATTGCTGCTTTGCTAATAGCAATCTTTTGCAGGAAGTGTTATACATTCCGCCTTTGTTTTCAACACAAAATACGCTCTTTCTGGAACAAAACTGTAAATCAAAAAGGCGCTCAATATAATATATAGCACGGCAGCGTGCTACATGATATTCATATGCTCGGGGGCAAGAACCTGCATGAAATGATAGAAAATGCCATTGACGACATATACGAGAACCTGAGCGTCAAAATAGACAAAACAAACTCGGATAAGATCCATGCAATAGAAGCATCAGGCTGTACAAGGTTTGCATACTATGAACGCAAAGACTCATTGCCTTCAGATAATGCGGCCAAGGTCTCAAGCCTGCTGGGAAATTGTGTGCGCCATTCACTGAGCAACTCACGCGGTGAATATAAGATCGACACGCTTGCGCTTGAAGTTAATGTTGATATGATAATGGCCAACGAGTTTATCGTAAGATTTGAAATTGTCCCTACTCTGCCAGAGGTTCCGCATCCGCAGCACATGCTATACCTTAATGCAGGTCTCTTTGCATTCAACAAAGACGAGGGTTTTTTGATCTATGTGACAGAAGAGGGCAAGATGGTAGAGTTCTCTGTGACAAAGAACAACAGAATGTTTGAAG
>JBJMEE010000116.1:0-3958 GCA_045809585.1 Nitrososphaera sp.
ACATCTCCCAAGGGATGAGGCCAGCAAGAGCAGGAACGAGAAGAGCGGTTTTCCCATGTCTGATGTATCATAATGTAAAAACCACTAGACCTTACTAATTCAATCCCTAAAGAACCAATATTATATATACAGACTATTATATGATGGGTGTGCTTTCCATAGTAAGGGGTTTGCTTGCAGGCGAGCGACGTGCTCTTGCAAGGGCGATCTCAATTGTCGACAACGATGAACCCGAGTCTCGCGAAATAATAAAGCAAATTTTCAGCAAGACAGGCAACATAAGGACAGTGGGTTTTACAGGTCCTGGCGGGGCAGGTAAAAGCTCGCTTCTTGGCAAGTTAATACCTGAATGCCAAGCGCTGGGCTACAAGGTTGCGGTGCTTGCAGTCGATCCTACAAGCCCTATAACTGGTGGCGCTATACTGGGAGATAGGGTCAGAATGCAAGGAAACCTTTACAGCGAAAAGGTGTTCATGCGAAGTATGGCATCAAGGGGAGCGATGGGAGGTGTATCCAAATCACTCAGAAATGCGATCAGGATCCTTGATGTCGCCGGTTACAATATTGTGCTTGTTGAAAGCGTCGGTGCAGGCCAGCTTGAGGTTGAAATTTCTAAATCTGTCGATCTTACAGTAGTCGTGTTCACGCCAAACACGGGAGATAACGTGCAAGCCGTAAAAGCTGGGCTCACCGAAATAGGCGACGTTTACATTGTAAATAAGGCAGATCTAGAAGGTGCTACTAGCCTCTATCAAACGGTACTTGACCTGATAGGCGACACGAATAGAAAGCCAACCGTTCTTAAGACATCTGCCAAGACGGGAGAGGGCGTGGGAGAACTAGCCAAGAATATTGATAAATTATTAAAAGAAAAAAGCATTAATTATAAAGAACGCGAGAGAAAGATGCTGGAGGATGAGTTAACAGACATGATTTTAAATATCTTGGAGAAAAAGGTTTCCTCTATGCTTGCTCAGGACAGAAAATATTCGGAGTTTATCGATAGGCTAGTAAGAAAAGAGATCGACCCTTATATGGCTGCCGAAGAACTGGCCGGGACCCTATTTAGGTGATAGGAAAGATGGCAAGCGAGACTTTCAAGACTGACTCAAACATACCTGTTAAGCGGGTTTTTACAAACGAGGATCTGAAAAATTATAATGATCTTCTTGAAGAAGAGCCCGGCAGGTATCCGTTTACCCGTGGCCTGTACCCTGACATGTACCGCGAGCGATTCTGGACCATGCGACAGTACAGCGGCTTTGGTAGTGCCGAAGAAACTAACAAGCGCTTCAAGTTTTTGCTAGACCATGGCCAAACGGGCCTGTCACTAGCATTTGACCTCCCTACTCAGACTGGCAGGGACTCCGATGATGTACAGGCAGAAGGTGAGATAGGAAGGACAGGCGTTGCCATCACCTCGATAAAGGACATGATGACCTGTTTTGATAGCATACCCCTTGACAAGGTCAGCACTTCAATGACTATCAACTCAACTGCATCTACGCTTTTGTCTCTTTACATCACTGTTGCCGAGAAGCAGGGAGTGTCACCAGACCAGTTGCGAGGTACGACTCAGAACGATATTCTAAAGGAATACATTGCACGAAATACCTATATCTACCCACCCAAACCCTCTATGCGCCTGATAGGGGACATGATCGAATATTGCTCTAAAAGAGTTCCCCAATGGTACCCGATCAGCATTTCTGGATACCACATGAGAGAAGCCGGATGTAACGCTATACAAGAGCTAGCCTTTACCTTTGCAAACGCAATTGAATACATCAATACTTGCACAAGCAGAGCAGGATTGAAGGTTGATGACTTTGCTCCGAGACTTTCGTTCTTTTTCTGCTGCACTATGGAATTCTGTGAGGAAATTGCCAAGTTTAGAGCGGCTCGGCGGATCTATGCAAAAATAATGAAGGATAGGTTTCATGCAACGAGTCCTAAATCGCAGCACCTCCGCTTTCACGTACAGACCTCAGGCGAATCACTCACTGCCCAGCAGGTCGACAATAATATTGTCAGGGTCACAACTGAAGCACTTGCTGCGGTGCTTGGTGGATGCCAATCTCTGCATACCAACTCGCGTGATGAAGCCCTTGCGCTCCCAACTGAAGAGTCAGTGAAGATCGCCCTCAGGACTCAGCAGATAATTGCTAATGAGACAGGCGTCAGCAAAACTGTGGATCCAATGGGTGGCTCATACTACATTGAATATCTTACAGCCAAGATAGAGGAAGAGGTTAACCAGTATCTCAAAAAGATAGAAAGTATGGGCGGTGCGCTAGTCGCAGTGGAGAAGGGGTTCTTCCAAGAAGAGATAAGGAATAATGCATATCAATTGAAAAAAGAGATTGACGAAAACAAGCGCATTATCGTAGGCGTCAATAAGTATCAAGAGGAGCATGGCGTCGAGCCGAAGATCAACAGGATAGATCCACTGCTGGAGCAAAAACAATTAGCAAAAATCAAAGAATTCAAGAGCAATCGCGATAAGTCAAAGGTGGACCAAGCGCTGTCACAACTGCAAAAGGCAGCTGAGAAGGACGATGATAACTTGATGCCCTATATCATTAATGCGGTTAAGAGCTACAGTACGCTTGGCGAAATTAGTAGCACTCTGCGAACTGTGTTTGGAAGATATGAACCAAAGATATCTTTCTAACGCAGCATAAGATGAAACATGATTGCAAGAAAATGCAATAAAGTATGACGAACTATACAGTGAGATAACAGAACGCTCTATATAATTAACGCACGCAGTGGATATAGACGTCCCCAGGCTGAGAAGAACAAGGGTAAGCCTTGAGTAAAGCGACTCAATGTAAATTATTTCACCAAACCTCTTCCTTTTCTGTGTGTCGCAAGCATTTGAATTAGGCAATCTCTCGGAACATAAATACCAAATTGAGATATGACCGCGGCAATCTTGTTCCTTATTGCATATTGCATACCCATCAAAAACTGCGAAATTCCGCATTAATTGGAAACCCGCTTCACCGCGATTTAATCTTAGTAGATCCGAGTTAGAACTATAAGCCTACGGTGTCTCAGGTACTATTTGGAATAGACTACATGACTTGAGTCCATTTTAAAATACACAATTAGGAATTAGCACCGATGGAAACTCTCTTCCAAGTCGCCGAGTATCATGAAGAAAAATGTGTCAACTGTAGTATGGCTTGCATTCGAGACGTTCATTTAGATCTATAACTTTGGCTCCAAATGGGTTACTCTCATGAACAGTATTACATAGAATGCTACCGCAAAAGCAGTGCTAGGCATTATCTCTCTCTGTGACGACCGATGAATTCGAAGACTCGAGCATGCTGGGACTATATACAATCACTATATTAGGGCGAATGCAATTATACTCAAATTCTAGAAGGGATGAAGAAAAAGAAAATACGCGTGCCTATTCCAGAAAACCTAGAGGCCACTATTCTTTATGAGTCCGATCATACCTGCTGCATATGTCATGATTCGAAACGACCTGTCCAGATCCATCATATCGATGGTGATCCATCCAACAACGATCCTGACAATTTGTGTGTCCTTTGTCTTCTTTGTCATGATCAAACTCAGATAGCCGGAGGGTTCGGTCGTAAATATAAGCCTCAAGAAATTAAATTATATAGAGACGGATGGCTTAAGCTCATTGCTAACACTCGGACTACCGTTCCTACGCAGGAACAATTTTCATCCCGACATAATGAAGGAGAGTCCTTAGATCATATTGCTGAGGAGCTAAATCTACTACCTCTTAACGATCGTGTCAGCCAAATCGGGGATAAAACAGATGTTTGATTAAATGTTTAATGCAAGATAAGGATATAGTATCTATTTCTTATCAAACTTTTTCACACGGAAACGATAGAAACTTACAACTAGAAATTGAATCTAACATCTCTCTGATTGGGAGAATGTTTTCACCCAAAGATAAATACCG
>JBJMEE010000117.1:0-10040 GCA_045809585.1 Nitrososphaera sp.
ACACTTCCTTCATTTATTGACATCCAGAAGCTGGGCCAGCCAGTGCCAGAATGGAATTTGGTGTGGGGGATGAATAATCTGTTGCCGCGGCAGACACACTTGTAGATGCCCTTATCTTTGCTGTCGTGATACTGACCTGACAACGGAGGTTCAGTGCCCCTGTTCTAGCATATTTCGTACTGCTCAGGCGTCAAATGCTTTTTGTGATTGACTTGTCTACTATACAACGACAACAACAACAACAATGTTTTATTTTTATACGTCACTTATTTTAGTCGTTTATCTTTTTTTAGCGGCAACTTCCTTTAGGTGCTCTACAACTATAGGCAGAAATGCGCCCACGTCCGTTACGATGCCAATTGCCTGAGCGGTTCCTCTATCGATGAGCTTGGTTACCACAGGCTGGCTAATGTCGACTGCAACTACCTTGACTGAGGCAGATAACATGTTTCCTACTGCGATAGAATGCAACATAGTGGAAAACATCAGCACCATATTAGCTCCCTTAATCACTTCCTTGTACTTACGTTGTGCCTCAACAACATCCGTGACTACGTCAGGCAGAGGACCGTCGTCACGTATAGAGCCAGCGAGTACAAAAGGTACATTGTTCTTTATGCATTCATACATCACTCCTCTTTTCAGGAGCTTTTTTTCGACCAGTGCCTTAATTCCTCCAGCTTTGAAAACCTCGTTGATGGCCTGCATATGGTTGCGGTGTCCTCTGACTGCAAGTGTGCCGTCCTTGACGCGCATGCCAAGTGAAGTACCAAGCAACGCATTTTCAACATCATGCACCGCCAGAGCGTTTCCTGCAAGTAGGCCATCAACATAGCCCATCCTGATCAACGAGGCAAGTGCTTCAACTGCACCAGAGTGCACAAGCACCGGTCCAGACACTACAATTATCTTGCCGCCTTCCTTCCTTGTGCTATAAATATCGTTTGCAACTTTACGGGCAATGTGTTGTGTGGGGCGCTCGCTAGAACTTGCGCTGCTCATGAACTGGAAAATATCAATGCCTTCGCGGGGGCGCTCCTGTGGGATTATCTTAACGCCCTGCTCACCTACAACTATCATGTCACCTTTGACAATGTCACGCACCATCTTACACTCTGCTGTCTTGCGCTGGGCATCTACTGCAATGCACTTGTCCATCATCATATTTTGTACGTCTATCCAGCGGCTGCCATAGTAAACTTGTGTTGTGTTGTTTGTGGTGCTATAAAAGTCGTCAGGCATCACCATGTCATTTGGAGCAGGCTCTAGCTTCACTTCCTGCACTGATACAGGCTGAGCACCTTCCCTGTATACCTGTTCAAGTATGCTTTCAAGGTGTTCTTTGCTTTTCCCCTTTACCAGTAGCCGGGCGTAACTTGGATCGCTCTTTCTCTTGCCTACGGTAAACTGGATAACCTGAAAGTCGCCCCGAAGATCCATGATGCCATCAAATATTCTCGTCAGTATCATCGAATCAATAAGATGTCCTCTTGTCTCTATTTCCTGCTCGAACCTGTCTGCCAAGGTTATGCTCATAAGCTTACTTCGGTATAAAAGCCATATCCGCGCGTCTAGTTTTTATCACAGCATTAATTTTTTCTCAATCTATTGCGTTTTGGGTTATTCCTTCCGTTCTAAAACTGCAAGGATCGATAGATAATTCTGCAGTCAATTGCATTTTCTTGCAATCAGCTCCCAGTATTCATTTATAGGTTTGGCTGAACTTTGGTGAATTACTTCTACTATTAATATGCACATCCTTCGCCTCGCTCACCCTTTAAACAATGTTATTATGAGCAAAGACAGAGGCAACAGCAATTGGCGTAATGAAGGGGACTAGATGGGGAGTGACACCTTCCCAAAGTATTCCTGCATGTTTTGCTCCGCCTTTATCTTGGTGATAATCTCATTCTTTACATCTTCTGAAAACCACTGTGCAATTGATTTTGCAATGCCCTTGCTGTCGCAAAAGGCAATCATGTAGCCTGCTTCCTCCTTGACTACGGCATAAAGCATCTCTTCTCCTACGGGCTCCCAGATATTGCTCTTATTGTCTTTGAGGGCAAGGGCAGGCATGGCATGGCCTGCATAGCGTGTCAACAATTCTTGTGCAGCTTTTACACGTTTTTCTCCTATCTTAAGAGCCATGAAATACTGCATGTACTATTTCTTGGCCAATGCAGGTCTTAAAGATTTTAGGACCTCACTTACAATGTCGCCTGCATCACCAACGACTATTTTTGCGGATTCAAAGAAAGGCGACAGCAACTTGTCTGCGTATCCTTGCTTTGCATACTGATAAGCCTGCAGTGCCATTTCCAGCTTATCTATCCTGTGGACAAATCTAGCAATTTCTGTGCTATTGTGTAGATATTCAAGCCAGATCTCTCCATACTCTTCTCTTATCCCTTTGGGAAGACCTGATAGGATGAGCCTCATTGCCTTCTTCTCTTTGGCTAATTTTTGCCGAGGAGTCACATCGCCGGGGATGTAGTCGCCCACTATTGACTCTGCAAGATCATGCATGAGGACCATCTTGATTACCTTGTGCGTGTCAAGGCCCAGCATGTCCGACAAGAGCATCGCAATTGTTGCCATTGAAAATGTATGATCTGCGACTGATTCTGCATCTTCGACTTGTACCTTTAAGACCCAGCCGGCGCGCCTGATAGATTTAAGCTCCAAAACTGAATGAAAAAAAAGAGACAGGTCATCTACTACTACCATTTTCTCGTGTCGCCTTGAAGAAGGCCTGAGCCATGATGGATCCTGTCTATATGCTTTGAAAGCTCTTCATTGTTGTCAAACTTTGATGCGCAGTAGGGGCAACTGACACTATCTTTTTCACTGGCCATGCTTAATGCATGAGAATGGGACACCTAACTTTAAAGCTAATTGTCTTGAGCCGCTGCCTCATTACTACTGATAGATGCATTATTACTAGATGCTATGCCAGCCACATTGTCAACTAGATGCGGCAACATGTCGAAAAAATATGCAAGCACAGTTGTCGTCACAGCCATCACCAAAGTGATGGCCAATATTATCAGGACATTATAGATTTGGCCCACGGCCTATAGCTTGGCAATCTTGCTTTAGGCATTTTAATGTTAGTCTTTCATTGCAATTGCTGACAGAATAGTAAAAAATCACTTTCTCCAAGGGATGTCTTGCATGCCCATCCGCTTGTTGGCAAGCCGAGCAGTTACAAAGAGGAGATCAGATAGTCTATTAAGATAGATTACTACTGCAGGGTTTATCGGTCCGTTCCTTGAGAGCGATACTACAGCTCTCTCTGTCCGGCGTGCAACTGCTCTACTAAGATGCAAAAGTGATGCTTCTACGCTTCCTCCCGGCAGGATAAAAAATGTGATCGATTCAAGCTCCGACTCGATCCTGTCGATGAATGGCTCTAGCGCAGACGCCATTTTTTCGCTAGTACGCGGCGTCTTGCCACTGACTTGCGGCCAGGAAGGATCTGCAAGATCTGAGCCGAGAACAAAAAGGTCATTCTGCACTTGCTCCAAGATATCTGCTATATCTGAAAGTAGATCCTGTTTTGATCGCAGAAATGAAATCGCAAGACCTATGCTGGAATTCAGCTCATCAACTTCCCCGTAGGCGATTATACGCTGGTCTGCCTTGTTTGCTTGCTTGCCACCGATAAGTCTAGTCTCGCCCTTGTCGCCTGTCTTGGTGTAGATCTTCATTATCTATTTAGGACAAACGGGAGACAATTTAAGAATATATCTGTTGGATAGTAAAAGTAACCATTGAATTAAAATAGTGTGTCAAAATTTTACGTGTTAGTGAAAAGGATAGCCGTAGTGGATGATGAACCTGACATTACAAATGTCCTTAAGAAGGGGCTTGAGCGCAATGGCTTCACAGTCGACACCTTTAACGATCCACAGGCCGCCCTTGCAAGCAAGCATTCCCCCTAGGTGTATGGCCTTGTAATAATTGATATTCAAATGCCTAGGATAAATGGCTTTGACCTATACAGACAGTTGAAGAAAAGAGACACCGATGTTAAGGTCTGCTTTCTAACCGCGTTTCAGATCTATTATGAAGAGTTCAGGATGCTGTTCCCCCAAAATAGATGTCAAGGCATTCAACAGAAAGCCTGTCCGCATCTCAAACCTGGTCAATCAGATAAATGCAGCTATCACATCGAAATAGTCGCAGACTCGTATCGCCTCTTGAGATATTTTACAAGTCTTATTGCATCCATTTCTTTGAGGCTCTTTCTGTTTGACGTAATATATCTGCCAAAAGAGTTGATCTCGCTTTCAAGCATAGGATACTTGCTCCTTGCTTCCTCGAGAATGAATGCATATTTTCGGTGTGGAAAGTAAATATCTTTTGCCAGTTTGACAAGTAGACTTTTTACCTTTTCGCCGATGAATCCCTTTTTGTGCGCAAGGTAGAGGTTATACCGTATATCTATCATGGCCTCAGATTGTAGCTGGTAGTCATCCTCAGAGGCAAATGTGACTGCTACTTCGTCGTCTGCATTAAGCTTGCCTGTCTTGTAGAGTTGGAATATCTTGCCAATTCCTATCATCCCAAACTTTTCAAGCTCAACTGCTCTCAATGCACCTAGGCTTGCTGCACCGGCCAATAGCACACCCTTCTTCCTTGCCAGATGGTATACCTCAATCGGAGTAGGTGGGTAGTCTTGCAGGAACACACCGTCGACAAAGCCAACAGCCATCTCTACTACATCAAAATCTGCAGCCAGCCGCAAAAAGTCGCCTTTTCTTGCAGGTGCTCTGTAATCTGCGTCAAAGATTTTCCTTGCCTTTTCATGGCTTAGTGATGGTCCTAGAAATATTATTGGCTTGCCCATTGTTTAAAACACGCCCTTGCCCGCATACCCATGACCGACTTTGTTATCTTGAAGGTCTCAAGCCCTGGCACTATTGCTCTGACCACCGGAATTCCAATGTCTGAATTTGTGAGGTCGACGATTATTACCTGATCCAATCCTACACTCTTTAGCCGCAGGAGGATCAGATTGATATCATCGAGAATATCTTCGTTAAAGAATGTCCGTACTTCTGGGAATTTGATCTTTTTTGTTGAGGGCATGAACTGCCAGGCGCGTCTATCATCCGTATTCTGATCGCTATACTTGATCTTCCGCAGGTCATCTCTTGCGCCCTGGATATTTGCTGCCCTTGTCTGTGATACTTCAGTGATTGCGCGGAGGAGTGCTATCCTCGCATCAGGATGTGTTCCATGTCCTTCTGCAAGGTAGCCGTAGTCATGGCTTATCCACTCTACGCTGCTCGCATTAAATGTCGGAATGCCAATGTCAGAGGTAATATTCTTTACCGTCAGCGAAATGCCGGCCTGTTTGAACTTTTCAACCAAGTTCTTGACAGGCCCAAAGTCAATTTCTGAAATATCGACGTCGGGGAATAGGCTCGGGTCGTCGACAAACCTGTCGGCTAGAACGGGGGGGACTGAAAATGCTGCAGCATTCAAGGTATGTATAATTGTGCGCAATATGTGGAACGGGATAGCACTTGCCCTGAGGTCTGCCAGGCTCATTGCGTCTCGCTCTATTACCTCACATAGCGCATGACAGACTGCCTCTTCCATTACATTGCCGGATGCAAGTCCATTTGTATGAAAGTATGCAAATGGATTGACAGCCGGTGGAGGGGGAGTGTATCGAAACAACGCGATAGGTGCAGGCACCATTATTTCCTCGCCACTCACAAGGTCATAGCCCTGTAGCCAGTCCATCATCATGTCTGTGCGATACACAAACCTTACTGGCTCTACTATCCTATCCGGATGTAACACCTTATGGGTCTTGGACAGCTCAGAATAGCTTGACCTGACAAATATGCCCGAGCTGCCTGAGGGCAATGAAGAGTAACGTTCTATACTTTCCATCAATGCGCTTGCCTTTGCATGCTCCTTTGTTGGGCCCTTGCCGCTGTAGACCCAGATATAGTCCTCAGTGCCAGGTAGCACAGCAGAATAATTTGGGATACGCAGGATGTCCATGTCAGTAATGTCTGCAAGTCTGGTGACGCCTATCTTTTTTGATATGGGGATCACCTTCTTCAAAGTCTCTTGAGCTGGCTTAATTCTCGACGTACCATTGACCGTCCACTTTTTCCTGCTTCGTAGCTGCACTACTTAGAAGGCCTTGCTGAAGTTCATATCAAGCTTTCTAGACCGTCATCATCAACACACTACCGGTCCCTAACGAGTAAACAAAAAAGTAAAAGAGATCCTTCTATAATAAAAGGCAAATGCTTTTCTGGTAGGAACTGTAAACCAAGAACATCTCAAAAGAATCGTTGAAATTCATATCATTATTTTGTGCTATAAGGGTCAATGGTCAACAACATTCGCGCCAACCAAGTTCGTGTTACTGATGCATGTGATGTTCAGGCCGCCTTCCTCTTTGGAAAGTCCTGCAGCTCACTGTGCTTGCACCGAAGGCAGACCCTAGCCTCAACCTCTGTTAGGTAATTGATATAGTAACATTTTACACATTGCAACCGCGTCATCCTGCCCAGCAGCTTCAGCTCGTTGCTGTCCTGCCTCACAACCTTTTCTGCAGTCAGGATTTCAATCACAGAGGTCATTATGTTTGATAACTGGTCAGGGTCTGAGTTTCTGTATCGCAGGTAAATAGTCGCCATTTTCTGTGGCAGTAGTTCTCTTTCAAATGATGTATTGCCAACGTTTGATTGTCTAAATAGGTGATCACGCAGGTACCACTCAAGCTCCCTGACTGCAGGATCAGTTGACACGCGACAAAAACAATGCAAGGATATAATATTTAAAAGAATAGCCATAGTGCCTATTATTGAATCATGTAGGTAGTGTCTTCTCCAGGTGACCTTGAAAAGAACACATGTGACTGGGTTTTTTGCAGCTAACCACTGCGCTGGGTTTTGCTGACATGACAAACAAGATCTGTATATGCTTATAGTCGCTGGCGGCGGTATAGTCAAAAAGGGTGTTAGAGTGAGTTGGAAAAGAGAGAGGGCAAGTGTAAAAGCTGTATCTGAGATTTGATCTCATAAATGCCATGCATCAGAATTTGAAGCAGAATACAACTGGATCAATTTTTGCACCCAGTGAGCGCTAAAAGAAGATACTCTCTCATTTCTATATCGCGACTAATTTTCTAAACAAAGCTTCAATGTGACAAGATGAGGATAATATTTACTAGCCGGGTTTTGTTGCTCAATTGACAATTAAATACTTGCGGCTCATATACCTAACTCATAGATGCCAAACAAAAGGCCAAATCATCACCGAGAGCATGGTGCTGAGAGCGACGACTTGGTAGTACCAAAAAAGATAACGGGCAAGGAGTTAAATGAAATTGAAGAGCTAAGCGCCCGGCTCACAACCCTTATAGAGATGCTGGATGAAAAAGGCATACTCAATTTGAAAGAGTACCGCAGGATGGTTGCCATGCGTCTTCACGAGATATCTAAGGCCGGCGCTTTTGAAGATCTAGATAAAGAGCTATGATGAAATCTTCATATGGACAGCACTTTTTTGGGCTTCTATTCTGGCTGGGCTATGGACATAGTTAGCAACAACAACAACAAAGGTTCTACAAACCAAATACTTGGCAGGAAAAAATATCTATTTATAAAAAACCAATCAATCATAACAAGTTAGTTAGTGCTGACGCCCTGAGATTCCATTGCCCCTCTCACGCAGAAAGCCTTGAAGTATGATTGTCAGTTCTTGAATTTTTCTTTAGCATATTCCGTCAGGAAGTGCTTTGCCACAACTATTTTCATAATATTCATTCATTGATATGTGAACTGGTACCCCATCAGCATTGCTAACATCAACAGCATGGTTGAGGACGTTGTTAGATGAGATGGTATTATTAAAGCTACTTACATCTAAGAATATGCCGATATTGCCATTTCCAATTAAACTATTAGCACCTATTATGAAATAATTAGAATCCATAAGCACAATTCCTTCATTGGTATTTTGTGATAGTTGATTACTTACGACCAAAGAGTCCTTGCTTGACTGAGATGCTATGCCGATTGTATTTTGTTCGATAAAGCTTCTATAGATTGTAATTTCATCTGAGGCTTTTAACGATAGGCCTATATTATTATCTGTTAACTTAAGGTCTA
The DNA here is from genome assembly GCA_045809585.1 of Nitrososphaera sp. Taxonomy (GTDB): domain Archaea; phylum Thermoproteota; class Nitrososphaeria; order Nitrososphaerales; family Nitrososphaeraceae; genus Nitrososphaera. The sequence goes on from JBJMEE010000117.1 coordinate 8,148, forward strand.
ATACATAGCCTCTTTCACTTCCTGCAAATTCAATTGCCTTGTCAAAACCACTAATAATACCCGGTCCTCTAATTGTAATATTTTTTTGATCTGGGACCAGTATTCCTATCTCTTCTACTTCTGGGATTCTTGATGTGTCTGTGTTATTCACCAAAGATAATTTATGATTGTTGAGGTTTATGGTTATTCCATCAGCGCCTACAATCATTCCAATTCCAGGACATTCAATATCTTTTGACAATATGACATCTCTAGTTATTAGCTGACCACAAGACGCAATAGCTGTAGGATTACTTTTAGAATTTACAATAATATTTGGGTTGGTATCGACACTGGCCTCATTATTCTTCTTTTTTTCTTTCCCTCCGTGAGTATCGAGATTATTGGCATTAGCATTGTTGTTGTTGTTCTTGTTATCTTTGTTGTTATTTGTAATACTATTGGCAGCAGCTGTGATAAAAGTAGTATTAGCATTGTTATCTTTGTTGTTATTTGTAATGGCGATGATTCTATGCTCTATGGGGTTCAAAATACCAAGTCCGAAATAGGCCTTACCTTTTACATCTGTGCTCGCAATTACTTGGTCATCCTCCTGCAAGTTTGCTTCTTTTAGAACTGGTGTTTCTTCCTGTTGTCCCATAGTAATTAGCATTACCAACGTGGATGATATTGCAACTAATACTGCTAATATAATCGCAAGCATAGGTGTTCTATGCCTGGCCAGTCGTTGCATACTCCCCAAGAAAACATACTTTTAGCGGGATATATGAACTGGGTATTTCCGTTCCTACGATATTTCTTTCATAAAATTAAGGATACCTTTTATACGCACAAATGACCCACAGATGAGATCAGAAAAGGTAAGCCACGATGTCATATGATGGTTTATCTTATCTTTGCATTGATCCTATGTTAACATGTGGGCTACCCTCCCTAAGCAGAAAATTTCTGTATGCCTACCTTGTTGTTGACTCAGTTTTAATCGAATGGACGGGCTTGGCAGGCACTGATTAATAGTGGTCAAAAGATTTATTCAATTTCTCATACCACGAATAGTATCAAAACAGTATTCAAAATTTTCTTAAGATGTATAAGTTCCACTTATCGCATTTCTCTTATCTCTATTCTCTCAAGATTCCAGTTCTTTCCCTTTATCCCTTTGATCTTCTCACTTCTTCTGCATGTTGTGCCACATAGGTATGCTCGATCTATAGTCAATGAACCAGTTGTTAGCTGTAGTGTCTGGTAATAACAGATCCCTAATACGTTGGTATATGTGCAATAGAGCAATTCCTTTGTCTGTAGTTCTGTAGATTGCGGTTCCTTTACTTCTCTCTTGAATTTCCATCCTGATGTAATCATTCTCTATCAACACAGAAAGGTACCTTTTGAATTGATTACTGGAAAGACCTGATACGAGTAATATTCTTCTCCTAGTTGCCCCACCATTTGCGGCATCCAGAATGGATGTGATAATATCGATTCTATCACGATTAGAAGTACTCTTTGAAACACTAACATTATTGGCCATATTTTTTTCTACTTCTAAACGAAAATCCCTAGCACAATGATAACTGCCATACTGTTAAAGATTCAAATATCTTGTCAATTTTCCTTCATACCATTAGTCACTTCACAACGTTGCCCACCATAGAGGGAGATATCTTTATTATTACAATATTGTAGGGACGAACATTAGAGATCTCTCCTAGAAACATATTCGAAATTACTGGCAAAAAGTCAGGGTATGGCATTACCCATTCTATATATAGTTTGATATGAGTTTCCCTCTCAATGGAGCCCAAATCCATAGCGTTCTACACTGCAGTAGCCGTGAGCATACTTGCAGTGATAAGTGCAACAACATTTCCTACTTTAGTGCAGGCACAAACA
>JBJMEE010000118.1:0-7704 GCA_045809585.1 Nitrososphaera sp.
GACTTGAAGCAAAAAGCTCGCAAAGGTGACGAATCAAACAAGCCCCTGCTCAACCAAATTAACTATGTTCTTCTGCATCTTCATTTGGCAGGCAAGCATGACGCCAAGCCAACGCATGATGAGCTGAAGGATTGGCTACACAGTGGCCAAGTAGATGTGCTTAGAATGACAAAAAAATAAGCTTTTCCTTTCTTTTCATTCATTCATTGTTTATTATTGAATTACTCTACACTCTGCTCTTCTACGTACATATTATAACAGCGTTTTGCAGTATACATAGGGTTTAAATAGTTTCGAACGATATTGACGTTAAGTGAATTATAGATGCCAATTGCTATACTCCCTGATGTAGATGAGCAAAGGTGCATTGGCTGTGCACTCTGTGTAGAGATTTGCACTGCACTCGGTCCAGATGTTCTTAGGGTAAAACCAGTCGAAGGATGGAAGCGAGGCAAGGCGTTCGTCTTTTATCCCGAAAGGTGCATTTCAGACGGCGCCTGTCTAGGTGTTTGCCCGACACATGCTATCTTCTGGATGAGGCCAATGGAGTACACCGCAGGTCAACCAGTCCCTCTGCACAAGAACGGTGTGTTCGACAAGGGCTGGGAAGAAGGTTAAGTCGAAAACGACCAGCACATATATCTCCCCTTTTTACATTTTTATTTTATTTTCTAACCCTCTGAAGAACCTTAACTTGTTTCCGTGTATCCCGCATTTTATAATCTGCTAGTATAATGTGAAATTACATGTATGTATGAGCACAAGCAGGGACCGAGTAACAAGGATTGATACGTGCAGGACAGGAACCAAACATCAAGAGGTTAAGGTTTAACCTATATCACTGTCAGGGCCTAATCCAAAGCCTTTTTCTTCTTCTTCTTTCTTGAATTAATGTCTGCAAGCCTCAATGGCTCAATGCCAAGTTCCTTGACCAATGCGATCGCAGTTTTCAAAGTTATCCTGTGGCCGACACTGATATACAATTTTTTGCTAATGGCATAGCCTAGAATCTCGCCATCAAGCTCTACAAACCCATCAGGTCGCACCGTCCCACATAGCCGGCTTTTCGCTATACCGATGGTGGGTCTGTCAAGGGTTACACCAATGTAGCAGGCCAGCCCACATTTCCTTGGATGCAATAGCCCATGGCCGTCAATAAGCAGTAGATCATAACTGTTCTTTAACAACTTGAGTGTGTAGAAAATGGGTTCAGCCTCCCTTAGCATCAATAGTCCTGGCACGTAAGGATACTTCACAATCGTTTCTACATCGATAGATTCGATAAGCTGCTGCGTATTTCTGTCCATAATCACTGCAGAGCAGTAGGCAGCGTTGCTGCCGGCACTGTAAGCGATGTCAACTCCGCAAATACAACTTATCTTGCCAAAGTCATCCTTGACCCCTATTACCTTTTTTGCAACATATTTTTGAAGCCTGATCGCATCAGCATATATCAAAGCGCAGAAATATTGTCCACAAGGCGGGCATTCAGCTTTGCAGCCTTGGTAGCCTGTTTCATGAAATCGTCAGGAGCTACAATTGCTATTTCCTCAAACCTGCATGCAAATGCTTTTAGCGATTCTATAAATGTTGGATAGTCTTCGAGTCTATAGTCTGACCTTGTAGTAAGGTTATGCGACGCAGGAAAAACATCTGATATTTCTACTGGAATAATGCCGAGGAACGGACTGTAGCTGCAGATCTGTGCATCGGGGAGTTTCTTTACAATACCTTTGTAAGTTGTAGTAGAGTAAAATGGATGGATTTCGTCTTCAGGACATAGGATTAGTTTTTTCCTCGACGACTGGAATGTTGCAACCGTCTTCCTGAATCTCTTGGCCTCTGGCCTATGTTGGTCTATTGGATCATAAAAAAAAATAGCCCTTTCCTTGAAGAGGGGCGTGCCATCCTCAAGCATTTCGATATCTTTGAAAATCTGTGCCGCTTCCATTAGCTTTGGATGTGCTCGCGCTTTCTGCATAATATATTCCCACAGCCGGCCGTCCATTATCGCCTGCTTGACAGCTTCGACCTCCGCCTTAAGGATATGTAAATTGTGTTTTGCAATTTCAATGATCCGCTTATCCATTTCCATCTCGTGTAATTCCTGCACTGTATGCGATGAGCAAACCGGGCATTGGCATGATAAATATTCCAATTCGCCAAGCCTAGCTGTCCCGTTTGGGGTCATGTATCTGTTGTCCTTCGCATAAAGCATGTAGGAAGCAGAATCAAAAGTGTCGCAGCCAAGTGCAATTGCAAGCGGGATAGTGAGTGGATGGCCAGCCCCAAAGAGGTGAATGGGTTTTGCAGGCACCACTCTTTTCGCAGATACTATCATGCGGGCAAGCATAGCAAACTCATAAGCTTCCATCAATTCAACAGGGCTGCCAAGCGCCATCAGCTGAAAACCCATCTTGTCAAGCTCCCTTGCAGAATGTTCAACAAGATCAGAGTGTTCAGCTCCCTGCACAGGCGCAACCCATATCGCGCCTGTGTTGTTGTTGCCTATTACACGGAGACTCTCCATTGCATTTTTTAGCGTAGTCTCAACGTATTCTTTTGCCTTTTCGTAATTAAGACCATAGCCTGTCGGCCTATCGAGGGGGATAGGTATGTCGCTTTTGATGTCATTTTCAAACCGGGCCATTATTTCTGGCTCAACTTCGACAGAGCCATACTCAAGCACCTGGTAGCCCCCAGAATCGGTCATAACGGCCCCATCATAATTAATGATATCGTGTATTCCTCGTCTTCGTGCTTCGTCACCATAATGACGGAGAGTGATGTAAGCATTTGTAATCACAAGATCAAAGCCCATCTTTTTCAAAAATTGTGTGCTGACCGTTTGCCTTACCGAGTGGACTACGGGCACAAAGGCTGGAGTTTCAACAACTCCATGCGGCGTCTGAAGCCTTCCTATGCGACCTGCCAGATCTGAGTGCCGGACCTCAAACACAACTACTTCTTTGCCTCCCTTGTGAATTCGTCATAGATAGCCTTTACTCTGTCAGCCGCAAGCCCAGACCCTTCTTCAATTCCAGCCTGCGTCACCTTAATCTTGTCCATGACGATTATTGCACCAACATCTTCCCGTATCTTGACAAGACCCGGGAAAATTCTTGATAGTCTCTCTGCAAGTGCCTTAAAATCAAATGGTTTTTCCATCAACCTTACTTCCTTGACAAAGGAACCGTTGATAATCACTTTCAGGATCCCGTGTCCCTCAACGTTATCGAGCACAACATCAAGTCTTTCATCTATTCCAGCAAGCGTGCCACTGTAAATTTTTTGATCGGAAGTTTCCACGGAAACCTTTTTTCCAAGGAACTGTAGAGCCTCCTCACCAAATTTTCGTGTTACAACTGCAGCCATACTAATCGGTATCGTCGAGTAGTATATATACGAATTTTTGTCTTGTAGCCTGCCCAATCGATGATTTAAGATGGCCTATTCTAGTTCTCACATACTATGTCTGATATGGATATATGCTTGCGTCTTGTGGTGGTCGTCGCTCTGCATGACCTCTTTGTAACTTATTTTAGATCAACCTTCTCTTATGACAACAATATCTTGGGTTCCCTTTGCTTTATAATAAAATTTTTTCATAATTATAAGATTATACAATTTGCTCATTGTCAATTCAAATGTGCAGTTTGGTTGAGTATATGTCAGTAAACCTTTTGCATAGGTCTCTGCTTCTGTCGTGGCTAAGCACTCTGATGCCAGTCTCTGTCGTAGCAAATATATCAGTAACATGTGATTTGTCTATTGAAAATTATATTGCTACTATGAGGTGAAACATTATGAAACATTAGTATTTGAAAAATCTATGCATGTCTCCCTTTTCTGATACAAGCGTGAGCCAGTCTATGCCTAGAAGTTTTGATTTTGGTTTTTTTTGCAGTAAAGCTAATATTTCATTTGTAGTTTCTTTTGGGGTCTTGCCCGTTGTATCAAATTCGGCAACTTTACGTTTGCCAAAGGTTTTCGTTGAATCGTAGAGTAATGTACCTAAGATCTCACTTGCAACATTCTCTTTAACTTTGTCCACTCTGTAGCCTCTCTTTTTAAGAGTCTTCTCCAATTCATATGGTGACCTGCGCAGGACCGCTACCAAACTGATCCCTGCAGGTTTTAACACATAGGGAGCAAGGTGTCCTACTATCACCATATCACCTTTCGCCTTGAGCTGGTTCTCAAGCAGCCTGACTAGCTTTTTAACATCAACATCAAACCCGTGATCAGTCTTCTTTCCAATGGCATTGTTGTCAATTGCAACGTTGTTGATATCAATTATCTTTGCATCTGTCTTTTCTGCAATTATCTTCGCAGTTGTATGCTTGCCAACACCAGGATTGCCGGTGATAACAAATCTGAGCTTCTTCAATTAGCCTTTACTATATAATACGTTATTTATTCATGAATACATTAACAATAGAGCCATGCGCACTTGTGAGTTCTGCAGCAGAGTCAGATTCTACTCACTCAACTTTCTATTCTCAAAGACCATATGCAATGAATGCTATCTAAAGATGAAAGAAAAGCAGAACAAGCCCTAGCTCTGTACGCCGCCACATTTAGTGCAGAATTTCGCATTACCCTTAAGCTTATTGCCGCAACTGATACAAAATTTGGTTTCAGGCTCTAGTGTCTCGCTTTTAAGTGGCGTCAATTCTGGAGGAGACATCATTTCTGTGGGCGGCCCAGAGTCGACTCCCTTGTACATATCTGTGACAGCGCCGCTAGGCTTAAACGAGTCATCTACGTCCGGCACCAACTGCTGTTCTTTTTTGCTCCCTTTTTCCTCAAGGTACAACACGAGGCGCGGCCCACGTTCACCGCTAGGAAGGTTCACCTGATCGCCAAGCCAAATTGCGAATTTTCTCAGTGTCATGTCGGGAGTAGAAAATGTGAGCGAGTGAGTTGACATGTATTCCTCAGTAGCAGCCCTGCCGTTGAACACCTTTGCCATTATTAATGAATGCCTGAAAGTAGCTATATTAATTATTGCGACTTACCGCACTTGCTGCAGAACTTGGCATGCGCTGGTATTGATGCATTGCATGCAACACAATTTTTTGTTGTTATTGTCGAGCTTGCCCGAGGTCTTGGTAGCTCAATATCTACAGGCTTGAATGTGGGCTCCTGCGGCAAAGGAAGTGAATAGTCATTGCTGCTGCTGCTGCTGCCTGCTGCAGCGGGCCCTACGGTGCCCCCGGTGCCCACAAATCCTCCTATGCCAAAGCCTGCCTGTGGGGCTGATGGGGCCGATGAGCTTCCTCCAGTGGGACTTTTGATAGATGTGCCCTTGTCCATGGCATTTTTGATTTCAAGTATTACCCTAACAGCAAGAAAATTCAGTGCTGATGTTGAGATAAGATACTCGCCTATGTTGTTGAAGAACTCCTTATCCCCTACCTTTCCCTGTTTGTAGAGCTGGTTTGCGTCGATAAATGCTTCATACGAGTTCTGAGTATCGTTGATTAGCTGCTTGAGCTTTTCAGCTAACCCACCTAATGTGTCGACGCCAAAAGACATTAAAAAATAGAGAGCCAGCGGGCTTTAAAAAGGGTGTGCCTGCTTGCTAATAGTTGTTGTTGTTATTGTAGCCACCACTGTATCCGTGGCTGTTACCATAGCGACTGCGCCTTCTGTCGCGACCATATCCTCCGCTCTGGCTCCTGCCGCCTCTATAGCCGCTGGAACTTCCTCCTCCTCCGCTGCCATAGCGCCGTTCGCCTCCGCCACGCTCATTACGATAGCCGCTTCTGCTGCCATAGCCACCGCGCCAGCGATTTCCGCCCCCTCGGCCAAACGATGCTTGGCGCTGCGCTATTACCGGCACGACAACTCCAAGCTCATCATTCAGCTTACGGATCGGCAGCTTTGTCTGCGCAAGTATCCGCTCAAAGTCAGAGATCCTGTCGTTTGAGACAAGTGAGATTGCCTTACCCTCTCCCCCTGCTCTTGCAGTCCTTCCAATCCTATGGAAATAGAGATTAGGATCCTCCGGCACATCATAATTGATTACATTTCCAATAGCCGGGACATCTATGCCTCTTGCCGCGATGTCTGTTGCAACAAGTATGTCTTCAGCTCCTCTCTTGAACTTGTGCATAGCATTGTCTCTCTGCTTTTGTGAAAGATCGCCATGAATCGTGACTGCACTAAAACCTTCCTGCCTGAGCTTATAGGCAATCCTGTCTGCTCTTTGTTTTGTTGCAGCAAACACTATGGTCTGTGATTTGGCATTCTGATTCCGCCGAATGAAGTCCATCAAGTGTTTGAATTTTTCACGCTCTTCTACTACCAAATAGGATTGGTCAATGCTTTCAAGTGTGATTTCTTCTTCATTAAGCCTCACGTGCTCAATCTTGTTCTGCCTCATATATTCATCTGCCAGCCTCATGATCTGTGGTGGCATTGTTGCAGAGAAAAGGCAAGTCTGCCTGTCATCGTTGACATAGAACAGGATGAACTTGATGTCGTCGATAAACCCCATGTCAAGCATCCTGTCTGCTTCGTCCAGCACCACGAATCTGACATCATCTAGGATTATCGAGCCTTGCTTGATGTGATCAATAAGTCTGCCTGGCGTCGCAACTATTATTTGTACACCTCTCCTGAGTTTATCTAGCTGCAAGCTGATGCTCTGACCGCCGTAGATTGTAGCCGCTCTGATTCCAGTATACTTTGCGAATCTGGTGATCTCATCTGTCACCTGTACCGCAAGTTCTCTTGTCGGAGCAAGTATCAAGACCTGCACCGGGCCGCCTGGTTTGATCTGTTGCAATATGGGTAGGCCAAAGGCTGCTGTCTTGCCGGTTCCTGTATGCGCCTGTCCCACGACATCTTTACCCTGCAAAATAAGAGGTATAGCTGTCTCTTGTATAGGAAATGGCGCCTTAAATCCATTTTCTGTGAGTGCTTTTGTTAGTTGTGCACTCAAACCTAACTGTTCAAAGGTTTTTGTCATTTTCCTTTTTCACTTTTGTATATTCTTTTATATCCACAAAAGCCACGGAAGATATGAAAAGTCGTTTTCTTGGTCACACTTGACAAATCTGCCGTACAGAAACTTTTGTCTTACTTTGCTTAGGCAAGACAATGATATAAGGCATACGGTATCATATTCAGTTTAAATTTCAAGCTCCCATAACGATTATACTAATAAATGCCTGACCCAGATGCTAAGCGCTTGCTTTGGTTCCTTTTTGCTGGCTCCAGAGGGGGCGAGAATAGGATCAGGATAATTGACCTTCTTACGAAGAGGCCTTACAACATCAACCAGCTCGCCGATGCGCTTGGAGTTGATTACAAGCTGGTGCAGCATCACATAGGCGTGCTTGAGAGGAACAACATGGTCACAAGGACAGGTGAAAAGTATGCGGTACTTTATTTTATTTCAAACTACCTAGAGGCTAATATTGAGGCATTGAACCAAATTCGGGCCATAATAGAAAAAAACAGAACGAATCTGGAAAAAAGTAAATAAGGCTATCTCTGACGTCTGATGATTAATGGCTCTGCTGATGGACATCAGCTCCCTAGCAAGCATGGCAAACATGGCTATATTGGTTGCATTGCTTGGAGCGTATGCTAGAATATATATCAAGACTAGAGCCACTTTTACGATCGGCCTTGTGGTTTTTGCCAGCATGCTTATGCTCCACAATGGTATAGCAATTTACGGATACTTTG
>JBJMEE010000119.1:0-6091 GCA_045809585.1 Nitrososphaera sp.
TACTACTTTGAATGCCTCTAGGAATGACACGGACAGATAGATGCCCTACATGCGTAGACGATATGGTTGTATTCATCATGATCGAGAATTAGAGGCGTGTGTGATGGTAAGCATATCGCTTGCATCAAAGTTCACTTAACATCGCTTCGGGGGACAGCTAATATGTCCAATTATCCTTCTACTCTTTCACAGAGGAAAACTTCCACGAATCGATCTATAATGTCAGCGGCGGCTCTGCTACAGCAGGTAATGCAACAGGCGGCAATATTACAGGCAGGGTGGTAATGTAGTACTAAAACCTGTAGAAACTACATTAACCTTAGTTTCTTGGATAACTGACTAAAACAATAGGGGAGAGTTATTTGATCTTAGTACCAAGATGGGATATAGTCCAGTCTGGCAAACAGAAAAGAAAAATAGATTGGCTAACCCGTCCTGACAAGCCTTCTACCTGTGTACCACCTATAGATAAAGTATGCAGCGGCAATTATTGCTATTGCTACTACAAGCCACCAGAGATACCATATTACTATAGCAGCTACTATCACAAGGGCTGCAATAACTACCCAGTCAAGCATTCTTAGCGGTCTTGCCATAATAAGAATCTGATGAGCCAACATTGCTATTCAGCATTTGTAACGATAGTTATCAAGTATTTATCACCACTTTTTACCTGCAACCTGTCTTGTGTGATAGTAAAGATACTGCTGAGCATATCCTGCATATTTACCAAAATACTTTCTTGCACCATCCGACAGCTGCTCATACTGATGAGGAGCAATCTTATCCTGGAATTTGATTTTGTGAAGCCAACTATAATGTCTGGCAAGCGCTCTTGCAATCCATACATCGATTGGGAATGCGTCAAGCTTTTCAAGTGAAAACAAAAGCACACAGTCAGCTATCTTGTTTCCAATTCCATAGACCCTCAGCAATTCTTTTTTTGATTCGTAATAGCTTGCTTTTTTTAATGAATCAAAGTCGAGTTGTCCACTTGCTATGGCATCAGCTGCCGCCTTTATCGCCTTTGTCCTGTATCCAAGGCCACAGCTCCGTAGCTCATCTACAGCTGCCTTGTTGATTTCTGCAGCGGAAGGGAATGTAAAGAAGTCTATTCCATCAACTCTTGTGCGCCTGCCAAACTTTCTTGCCATATTGTGTAGCATCTTTCGAATCATAGGTATGTTGGTATTGCTTGCACAAACAAATGAGAATAGACACTGGTGAGGCTCCTGCCTTATGAGGCGGAGGCCAGGGTATGCCTTGGCGAGTCTACCTATAAGTGGATCATGTGATATTTGTTCAAATATCTCCTTGATATCGTCGTCCAACCTGAATATTTTTTGGTCGCAGGATTTATCTTCGGGGAAGGAAGAAAACTCAATGCCCTCATCAGACTCTGTGAACCTAATAACTTGATCGCCATGTATGCCATACCATGAATTCTTGTGTTTTTCCCAAAGAAAGACTTGTCCGCTGTTTATGCTGATGACAGGATTAAAGCTTGGGAAGAGTGTCTGCAATTCTGATATATAAGCTCGATGTTCTTATTGAACTTTTCAAGTAGAACATGGTTTTAATATTGGCCAAAATGGCTCAACCGTATAAATTGCTCCGTCATGGTTTCTCTGCGCCGTTCTCTCTGGATTTGTAGTTATAGCACAAGCAATTTTGTTTTACAGTGGACAAGCCTCCTAGGTAACGTTAAATAAATGATACTTGTGTTTTTCTAATGCGCATGAGTTCTAGCGATTCCACGGATCCTATGGAGGCTTTCAAAAAAGCGATTACAAAGGGAAGTGATGCACAGAAGGACTTTATCAGGCAGTTTTCTAACATTCAGCAAGATGCCATGCAGAACTACTTTGCAGTTCTCCAAAGTTTGACATTCCATAACGCAATGTTCAAGACTACAGTACAGAGCGGAGGCAGGATTTCTATTCCCGAGGCGGAAAGGCAGGCACTCAACATCGAAGATGGAGATCTTGTGCAGGTGATTGTGGTACCGATAGAGCGGCGCCGCAAAGGAGCCGCGCAAAAGGAAACCTGATTATTGCTCGCTGCCCACAAGGAACTTTAAGACGATTTTCTTAAAGGCCATAGGCTTTTCGACATATGGTGCATGACCGCAGTTCCTTATCACTACAAGCTCGCTTTTAGGAATTTCCTCATATTCTCTGGCGTACTGTAATGGTATCATCCTATCCTGTTCCCCCCACACAAGAAGAGTTGGAGCAATTATATTGGATAGCCTGCCGTTGAGTTTAGGCGCATATCTTATGCCAAGCACAGTCGACATAAAGGCATACTTTGCATTAGTAAGCCTCATTCTATTCACAAAGTCCATCACTATCTCTTCGTTGACAGCATTAGAGTCGTAGGCCATTTCCTTGAAGGCCTCATAGACATGCTCGTATACCGGGTACAGGGCAGCCATGATATATCTATCAAGGGTCGGAGTCGATGTCTTCATCATACCTGCCGGCGACACCAGAACTAACTTTTCGACCATGCGGTTGAACCTGATGGCAAATTCGGTGGCGATGTGACCGCCAAATGATGATGCGATGATATTTGCCTTGGATATACTAAGGTTGTCAAGGAATACTTTGAAAAAGTCAACGAAGAAATCCATCGTGTACTCCAAGGCGGGTTTGTCGCTATAGCCAAAACCAATAATATCAGGAATTATTACGTGAAAGTACTTTGATAGAGCCGGAGTTACTTGAGACCACCTTTCGGCAGAAGCACCAATGCCATGCAAAAGAATCAGAATCTTGCCATCAGGCGGCCCGTAGTCGAGATACCTTATGGTATGGCCATCGACATTGGTGAACTTTTGTGGCGTCAACTGCTCGCCCAATCAGTTCCATATATGGAACTCATGTAATATATTTATGCAATTATCAGGTGATACTGCATAAAAAATCCAGTTGTAGTGGTGTCTATAATATCGATAATCCCGAGCTTTTCTTCCTCTTTTCTCTTCCTCTGCTTAAGCAGCAAGCCTGCATGTCAATTCCCATGTCTGGGTGTTGAAGATTGTTATCATGTAAGACATCTTTTTCTAAGATCTTTTTATTGCCGTCTAATCTCTTGCAGCAGTACATTTCTAATTCGATCGATATTCTGCTTAGCTGCTCGACACTTGTCTTAGAGTCACTTCTGATATTTACGCTAGTCTTCTTTCTTTTCTAACCAGATAGTACTTAATTATCTATAATGAATAGTTATTATTTCTGCATAAATATGCATGTGCATCTTTTTTTGTGGCGTAAACTCACATTTTCAAGCTAGGTATATTGGGTTCTATCAGCCTGTTGGGGGTTGTTCTTCGGGTTTAATTTCATCTCCTTCTGAGCTTGTGTAGTCCTGTAGTTTCGGCTTTTCTTCCTCGCTGAGTGGAGGACTAACAATACCATCATTCGGTTCGTTTTTAGTGTTGTCATTAACCAGTGTTACGGGAGGGACTTCATCTTTTGATTGCTCGGTTGGTTGGTGTTCTGCATGCTGGGGTTCTGTCGCAGGATCTGGTTTAGGTGGCTGTTGCTCTCCGCCATCAATAGTTTCAGCTGTTGCAAATCTATCCCCTACGTGCGTTACCCTCACTCTACTTTTCTGGCCTACCCTTCCACCTTTCACAAAAATAATAAAGCCTTGAATTCTAGCAACTCCATCGCCTTTTCGGCTGATCTCGGTAACTTGAACATCGTATTCCTTGCCACTTTCAACTGGCTTTGGACCGCCGAAGCGGCTACCTCCTCCAAAACGTCCTCCTCTGTACGACATTCACCTTGGTAGTGGACAGCATGGCAATTAAACAGAGGTGATGTAATCATCCTTCAAATTGTTACAGGTCATTTCTTTATCAATAGTTTCATATTAAATATCTTCTAGCAGTAAGTCGATATCGTCTGTGTCTTGAGCCTACCGCCTTGATTGCTTTCCTGTGAGGTCATATGTATGCCTATGTTTGTATCTTTCAATTCCTTAACGCTTGGCTGTTCTATTTGCAGTACTCCTCAAGACAGATCATGCTAACTTCTCTAAGCTAAGGTTATAAAAGAGTGGCCTAGTACAATCATTCGTGCTAGTTAAATTCTCGTTATAACAATAAGTGGTAGACCTATACTAATTGGCTACAAACTCAACTGATGAACCCTTACCTTCTTGGCAGTCTGATGATAGGCAGAAATATCATCATTTGGAATATGATGACGCAACTATTGAAGGCTTGATGCATTATTTCAAATTTCAAACATACTCTGAACTACGCTGGTTCCTGCGATGCATAAGAAAAAGCTAATTCTCTGTTAAGCTAGATTATCGTGAATGATTCTGTTCCCTTTTATATACTTCAATAAAGCATCAGAGTCGTGTTCTACCTTAAAATATTGCTTCATGCTTTCAATTGTCTTATCATCATATACATGATGATGACGCTTTCTATCAATCTCTTGTTTTTCTCCAAAAATCTCTGATGTCATAATAGAAGTTGGTGTTTCTGATAAATAAAGAGTATCATTTAGACACTCATAATTCAACTAGCTAATCAACGCTCTAGGATAGCAAATGTGTTCGTATCAATCTGAAAACGGGAAAAATGCCTCTGCATTAATAAAATATCTAGATAAGATTTTATTTTGTACTATAGCGAGACGGCCTCTGTCCAGAAATGCAGAAGAAAGGAGAGGAGGTGTGTGTGAACCCCTTATGGGTTAATATGTGTGCGTCTATTCTTTTCAGTTGTTGCAATACCAATAAAGCGACTTGAAGCGGTGCTGTCGATGAATGAAATAGTCCAACAACAACCTCTAGGTTCATGTTGTAATATTATCATGACACCCAAATAGCAGGCTCACGCTTTTCTACTGGGCAATGCACATATCTGCATTCTATGTTATGTTCTAAACAGATATGACGTGGCACATGCATGCGCTTTACATTTCAGTTTGATCCTATCCAAGAGTCTGGGTAAATATGAGTAGGGAGATTGATGGCTGAAACATATAATAATGATATCTTCGAACCGCTAACCAAACTCGCCAGCTGACCTCAATGAGACCAGCTGGCAAGGATGCGATCAACATGAGTCTCTTTGATCTTTGAGGCTCACGTATTCTTTCAAAGAAACATTCCCTTATCTTAAGCTTTTAGTGCGATTTTTCCATGGCTTCGATACAGAGGCGCGTTACTTGCATCATGAATGTCACTATCAGTTTATATGCTTTAACTGCCATCCCATGGCATGTCTAGACGAGAGGAACGCGAACGTACAGAATTTTCACAAAGACAACAACAGGATGCGATCAACAGGTCAATCGATGAAACAAAAGACAACATTCGCAGGGCAATAGAGGAAGTAAGAAAAGAGACTCCCCGATATTCTCAGACCGTTGCAGATTTCCAGAATGAAACAGCCGATGCAACACGCGAGATTGCAGATAACTTTTTGGAGTCACAGAAAGAGGTGATTAGTTCGATGCAGTTGGCATGGACTCCATTTGCAGAGAGGACAGGCGGCAGCAACAATAACAACTGGATGATGATGGCGGGTATGATGCAGCCTTGGTGGTCTTGGATGGGAATGTCGCCTAGGGACATGGCAGACATCTATGCAAGAAGCATAAGTGCAATGACTGACTTAGTAGCAGCAGGCACGCGCATGGCAACTAACATGATGTTTGCAGGAATTGAAGCAAGTAGAGCAACTACAAACTATGCAAGGCACAATTCTAGGGAAGTCTCGAGGATAACCTCAAATACTGCAAGGATCTTTGGGCAGAACACAAGGGAGACGGTTGGCAAGATGCAAGAGGGTAGCTATGGTGGTACCACCACAACAGGAACAGCGGCAACGACGACAGGTAGGACCACAGGTACTACTGAAGAGAGCGGAACAGATACAACAAGGAGAAAATAGGTAGCAGAAGAAAAAAGTATTAGCGAAACTAATCCATTATTTTTATAACCATAAAATTATGTATGAAAAAAATAAAGGGAAAATAGTTCGTTAGCTTTGAATATTTCAAAAATTTGCTTTTTATTTACTTGTTGCATCGGCGGCTAAGCGACCTATGATATGGTAGTT
>JBJMEE010000120.1:0-12591 GCA_045809585.1 Nitrososphaera sp.
AAGAACCTAAAAGGATCAAAAGAAAGGAAGGGTCTAGTGTGGCATGGGGAGTCCTTGCTGCGCTCTCGAAGAACCCCCGGGCTGATGTCATTTATCATACAGGGGATGTTGGCAAGGAGCCGATGATCACCCTATTTGGAAGGAATCCTGGAGAAATCTTAGAAAGAATTAAAAGATTATTGCCGAAAATATAGCTCTTGCATAAAAAGACAAATCTTCCTCTGCACCTTTAATTGAACTACCTTTGAAGTAAAGACATCAAAGATTATTTCTTATGGCAAGGGATAAACAGATGCTTTGAGAGGAAAAACCAGTGATAACTCAAAAAGAATTTCTTAAGCGCTAAAGCACGCTATCCTTTAGCCTAGCAAGTTCAGGCTTTAGGACACAAATGTACATACCCATTGTGCAGCTCTATCGATGATGATTCTATTATTGGCCATAATAAGATAGTTTAATTCATATTATATATACGTCGACAGCCTGAAAAAGATACAAAGCATGAAAGCGGTAATTCTGGCAGCTGGGCTGGGCACGAGGCTCCAGCCTTATACGTTCTTCATTCCAAAGCCAATGCTTCCGCTTGGCAATAAGCCACTTCTTGAATATATTATCGAATGGTTGAAAAACTCTGGCGACATAGACCACATTGTCATATGTGTTAGTTACCTCCATCGAACAATAGAAGACTATTTTGAGGATGGCAACCGATTTGGAGTCAAGATCGAGTACGCAAGATCGGAGCGGCCCCTTGCAACAGCAGGCCAGCTTAAAACTGCCGAGAAGCTACTGGAGAATGACTCATTTGTGTGTGTATATGGAGATTCAGTCTATGAGTTCAATTTGCGCAAGATGATAAGGCAGCATGAAGAGTCAAAGGCGTTTGTGACTATGGCGCTCCTCCAGTACTCTACAAAACTAAAGTACGGATTTATCGACATCAATGGTCAGGATAGAGTCACCTCGTGGCGTGAAAAGCCTGAGATAAGTGGTCTGATAAACATCGGCTGTTACATTATGGACCCGCATTTTTTGAAAATAATACCCAAGTCCGGAGCGTTTGGGATGGATGACGCAGTAAGAAAGGCACTGGAGCAAAGGAGGACGATCAAAGGGTTTAGGATTGATAGCGGCTTTATCGACATTGGTGACAAAAAGTCATACTTGGATGCCTATAAACAATATGTGAGCAAGCTGGGCAAGATCTAGATGAGCATAACCTTGTTTGAGGATTCACATTGGCAGAACTTTGATCCAATTTCACTTACGAAGCCTACATTTGACATTAAGGTTGGAGCAAAGAGCTTTTTTGAAGAGCACCAGCTTACACCTGAAACACTGCTTTCAAGAGAGTATCTTGCATGTGTCACAGCCGAGCGACACCCTAACTGCAAGGTGAACCCAAGCTCCATAGATAGCGATACTGTGTTTGTCAATGGGCTCCTCCACCCCGCAGCAGTTAACCCCGACCGTCTACTCAAGATAAGTCACACGTTTGCCATAACTACCCACAGCAGTAATAGACTGCTTGTTGCAAGGCTCAACAGCAAAGGCATAGAATACCTGCAGGGTTGCGTTGCAGCAGGCAAGAAGATCGATGTTAAGAAACTGAGAGTCGAAAAATCGACTAAGTTGGAAGATCAAGACACTCAGGGGCTCATCTCAGAGCCTTGGCATGTGATTGGAGTTCTTGAAAACTCCCTAGCGACGCAGGTTTCTACTATGAAAAATGAAGCACAGCTAGGCGAGCAGGTGACGGTTACAGGCAGTAACACCGTGGCAGTTGCGAGAGATGCTTCAGTAGAGGCTGGAACTGTACTTGATGTAAGAAATGGAGGTATCTACATAGGCCCTGGAGCTTATATTGCTGCAAGCAGAATAGTGGGCCCTACATACATTGATGGTATGGCGCAGGTCAAACAGTTCTCTAACATTGAAGCAAGCTATATTGGCTACAACTGCAGAATAGGAGGCGAAGTAGAACATTCTGTAATTTCTGATCACACAAACAAAGCCCATGCAGGATTCATTGGCCATTCGCATGTTGGCGAATGGGTCAACATTGGCGCCATGAGTGCTACATCGGATCTTAAGATGACATACGGAAATATCAAGATGAACAGGGGAAAGAACAAGAAAGTTGACACTGGCCACAACAAGATGGGTTCGTTTTTCGCAGACATGGTCAAAACATCAATCGGCACGCTAATTTACAGCGGCATGCGGATCGGCGTTTCCTCCCACTTACATGGCCTTGTTGCACAGGACGTGCCAAGCTTTACTATTTATGGCAGAAGCGTAGGCGCAAGAAATGTCGAGCTGATGCTTGATTCGATAATAGAAACTCAGAAGAAAATGATGAGGCGACGCAACCAAACTATGACCAAAGCATATGAACAAATGATAAAGGATGTATTTGCTATAACCACATTGGATAGAAAGCGGATCGGTGTCAGGAGAGGTAAGTTTGCCCTCTAGTACTACATGTAGTTAAGCCCCTCGCCTTCCTTCCAGAGCCCAAGCCTCTGGTGCAGCCAGGGGTAAAAGTTGGCGTCGCCATTTTCAAATTCCTTCTTGATTATTCGGATGATATTCTTTGAGACATCTCCCGGTGTGCCGTATATCTGTTTTTTGTGTCGCAGTTTCAGTCCCAAACCCTCTTCTCTTTTGTAAGCCTCTTCAACCATAGAGACTATCCAACCCGCATTCAGTGGCGGAACAAGTATGTTGCTTTGGGCATCAAATATGGTTTCTGGCCTGTCGGTATTGAGCCTGACTGTCATAGATGTTACCTTGGGAAAGTAGAGCAGCTCCTCCTGCATTGAGCCAGAATCAGTCATTTCCGCCCAGCAATGTCCGCTGTCAAGGAATTCAATAACATGTGCATATTCTTTCCATAGAGGCGTCATCACTAATTTGTCTGGATGCTGCTGGGCAAGACTTTGCAATTTGAATTCAAGGCCGTATTGCTTGAGTGCAGCTACGGTGGCGTTTAGCAAAACTAGGACAACTTTCTTGTCTGTGTTTTTGATGAGCTCTACAAGCCCCTCAACGATTGACATAAACCGCCTATGAGTCAAGTTTTCACTCCTGTGAATGACCATTCTTATCCAATCGCCTCTTTCAAGCTGAGGGTAAAAAGAAAAAATACTCTGGTGCGGTTTTTCCTTTCTTTTAATGTGGATTGCATCCACCACCGAGTTGCCGACAACGTAGACAAAATTCTCTGGATATCCTTCCCTTACTAGATTATCTTTGTTAAGTTTTGTTGGAGCAAAGAAGAACTGCGTACCTGCTGAACATATCCAGGTATCTATCTGCTCCGGAAAGGGTTCTTCCCTCGCAATAAACCATTCGCCCTCAAATTGACTGCTTACAAATTTTTCTATCTCTAGTCTTGTGGGCTCTCGCGCGGCCTTTAGCAATTTTGTAGCCTGGGGGCTCATAGAACGAAGGCCTGCCTCATTCTGCCCGACCTTTTGGCCCATGCCGAAGACCCATGCAAGCGGGGCAATGCCTGCTACCAGTGTATCCCCATGCACTATGGGGAGTAGAGATTCAGTCCCAAAGTGCTTCTTGCAGTACCTGCCAAATGAACCGAATTTGACTATTAATTCACTTGCTTTTTCCATCAGGTCTCCACGTATCTGGAGGTTGCAGCCAACAAAGTTCTGCAGATTGAACTCTTCTATACCGAATCTTAGTACTTCGTCATAATGTTGACCTGTGTCAATAACGAACACCGGCAGGTTTTCTCTTACTGCTTCAAGAACAAGTGGCGCCTGCTTGTAAAAGTCCGGCTTGGTGCCAGTGACTATTGCAAGAACAGGGCTTTTGTCCCTGCGAGCCTTGGCAAAAACTGAGTGGACATTGTCTGAAACCCTGACAGGCAGCGGATTCGTTGACATATCGATTTCCCTAAAGTCACTAGTCTTCTCTCTCAACGAAGATCATCCAAGTCTCTGCTGCGGACGGGCGCTCTTTTTGACACAGCAACCATGTAGCCACCTATTCCAGTTACGCCTGCGCCAGCTGGTATAAAGATGAAGGGTGCGATACCAACTGCTCCCACAATATATTGGTGCGGGATCTTTGGCACCATCGTTACACTAATAGCCATGCCTGCAACTATTATGACGCCGGCCGCCACCAGCAACGCGCCTCCAAGCGGAGAGCCATAGGTCTTGGCTATCATAAATGCAACGCCAGCAAGTATTAGACATGGAGCAGCCGAGATAAATATGAGCTGGATCAGCAGGCTCCCCGGCTCTACCACGCGCAAAGGCCCGGTGCCTCCTGGACCGATTAAAAAGTTATAAAATGATATCAAAAGCGTGACAAACATTGCAGCTAGGCCAAGGGATGCAAGCGAAGTCCAGTCTTCAAACTTTAAGTGCATTATTAGTACCTGACACTCTACCATGCAGTTGATAATTAAATGATATGGTCCAGCACGAGTGCTAGCTGACCTCCACTTGT
The DNA here is from genome assembly GCA_045809585.1 of Nitrososphaera sp. Lineage (GTDB taxonomy): Archaea > Thermoproteota > Nitrososphaeria > Nitrososphaerales > Nitrososphaeraceae > Nitrososphaera. The sequence goes on from JBJMEE010000120.1 coordinate 4,480, forward strand.
ACCACAAAGGTCTGGTGATGTTACCAAGCAGGATGCTAGAACACACACAATTATGAACATGTAGAATGCTAGCCAATGATTGAAAATATATCTTCGCTTCTTGCCGTTGCTCTCTAACCTACATGCTAGTAAGTATTATACAATTTCTAGCAAAATCATTTGGTCAGACGATTCCTACAAGCCCCGCGAGCTCTTTTCTGCACGATGAGCCTAGTATTTCAGCTGACTTTTCTGGTCTTACTTTGTTTATGAAAACTCCAAAACCCCGCTCAAGGCCGGACCAGGTGCTCATTTGAGGATAGACTTCAATATGCCAGTGGATAAGTCTGCTGTTCTTCTTCTCCGGCGACAGGTGAAATACAAGGTTGAACGGAGCGTTCTTGAGTGCCTTTGACATGCCTCCAAGTGTAGCTCGCAGTATCAGTGCAAGGTCATTGATCTCCTTCTGTGTTATTTTTGAAAATGATGTAATGTGTCTTTTTGGATAGATCCAGAATTCATATGGGTAGGTAGGAGCCCAAGGACAAAACGCAATGAAGCTATCAGTCGCAAGAATCTGGCGCGGGCCATTTGATTCGACGCCTATTACGCTACAAGCAGGACAACTACCATTCTCGTTCATGAACCTGTGTGAGCCTTCTGCCTCCATCTCGATAACTGGAGGTATCGTAGAGAAAGTAACTATATTTAGGTGAGGGTGGGTTACCTGTGCGCCTGCCCCTGCACCGTTGTTGACATAAATTGAAACATAAGTTACACTTTTTTGGCTGTAAAGCCACCTTACGCGGTCTTGGATAACCACAAGGACGTTGCCCCACTGCTCGACAGAAATCTCGGGCAAGCTCTGATTGTGATCTGGCGATGCGACCACTATCTGATGGTATCCGTAGGCCGGCTCGCTGTACAATGGCTTGTCACCGTAGCTAACAGCTGAGTCAGTTACAACTACCGGATGTTGGCTCTGAAATACCCTTACTGACCAGTCCTCTACTATGCTCTCCTCGCTGTCTGATAGGCGCTGGAGCATACCCTCCTTGACCACAAGCGCAAGAATGGCCGGCTCCGTCATCAACTCATTGCCAGGGCAATACGGACAATTGGCCCCGTCACTAGAGCTGTCCACTGACGCTGCTTGACTGACTTCCGGCATCACAACGAACCTGTCAAGAACATAATCTTTGCGTAAATCCCCCAAAACCTCTCAACCTAGGAAAGGCTCTAGTTGCTTTTAATTAAACGTTCTGTAACTTTTAGCCCCCAAGCGAAAATTCGAAAGCCCTCACGCAACGTAAGCAGATATACTTTTCGTTTCTTTTTATGCCAAAATCTTCTGTCCTTTGCCCGCTACTATCTATTACTATGTGCTGGCAGAAGTTGCACCGCTCCTCATCCTCCTCCTCGTCGTCCTCCAATTACCCTTAGTAATAGAGGTTGAGTCTATTAAGGAGTGTATACCTTTTTCACGTTCGCATCTAATAGTATATCGACGTATGACATGTGCATATATGACATTGGACAACGATATTAGAAATATCATCCAAGCTGTTATTGAAAATGACATGGCGGCACCAAAGATTCCTAAAAAGCGTGTGCCAAAACTAAAGCATATTTGGAAATGCAATCAGGCCGCTGATTTTCTTTACGGTCACCGCGTAGGCTACTATAAGGGCTTAGCTGAAGGGATGATTCTTGAGCGGTACAGCCGTCAGCTCACCGAAGAAGAAGATAACGAGGTTTTTGAATTAGTTTCATTATATCTTAAAGTGCTCAGAAAATATTTTGCGTATTATAAAGACACACGCACAAAAAATTAAATTGCTCAGTCATGCTTTGGTCGCTATGAGGGACATCAAGTTAGTATATGTTTTGCTTGACGGTATTGGCGACCTGCCTCACTCTTCATTGAACGGATTAACGCCCCTTGAAGCTGCATATACTCCTAACCTTGACGCCCTGGCAAGAAATGGCGCGATGGGAAGTGTCATCAGCGTACGCAAGGGGATAGCACCGCAATCAGATATTGCAGTTTTCAACATGCTAGGCTATAACTTTAAAGATGGTAGCTATGTGGGGCGCGGAGTCATCGAGTCGATAGGTTGCAACATTGATTTCCGCGAGGGAGATCTTGCTCTGAGGGGCAACTTTGCAACAGTGGATGACAATCTGAAGATAGTAGACCGACGTGCAGGCAGGGCCATTAGCACCGAGGAGGCAAAGTCGGTGTGCAAGACGCTGAGCGACAATATAACCCTCAGCGATAAGGATGGTTCTGTGACCTTGGAGCCGACCGTCGCACACAGAGTGGTCATAAGGTTCAGACATGCCAGGATGAAATTATCTGACAAAATCACCAATACTGATCCTGCATATGATAAAGTTGATGGCATGGGGATAGCCAAGGCAGTTACAAATCAGGATATTTATATACAGGAATCCAAGGCTCAAGAACACACCGAGCCGGCCAAGGTCGCTGCAAAAATGCTTAATGAATTTACTATTCAAGTTGTACAACTTCTGAGGGATCACGCCGTCAACAGAACAAGAATAGCAGCCGGCAAAAGGCCTATGAACTGCATTCTCGCGCGTGATTCTGGCAACAGGTATCCAAACGTCGAACCGATCAATAAAATGTATAACATGAGTGTAGGAGGTATTGTCGATATGCCAGTTGAGATTGGAATATCTAAGGTGCTGGGAATAAGGATGTTCCAAGCGGGTGACACCATTGATTATGAAAAAAAAGCAAAAGTTGCTGCAGACAGTCTCAAATTAGTTAATGCAATTTATGTTCACATCAAGGGGCCAGATGAGTTTGGCCATGATGGCAACGCAAGCGGGAAAAAGAAGAACATCGAGGATATTGATAGACGTTTCTTTGGTACACTAGTGCAGGAGCTAAACAAGAAGGATGTAGCCATAGTAATTTCTGGCGACCATTCTACACCCTGCATAAAAAAGGCGCACAGCGATGATCCAGTTCCCCTGCTGGTTTCCAGTAGCAGGGTAGAACAGGATGGAAGCGCAAGGTTCACTGAAAACTATGCCAAGAGGGGCAGGCTAGGCCTCCTTATGGGAGCAGACGTGCTCCCAACAGCTATCAAGATGGTCAGCTAGAGCGGCGAGATTCCCAGAATCTGCCACAGATATTTTCTATAGTACGCAATAAGGACAAGGCCAACTATTACAGGTGTTATCCCATATTCGAAATAGCCAAGTACTATTAAGAAGAGTCCAACGATCAACATTGCAAGCCCTGCCATAGGGTTGATGTACTCAAACTGCAAATGCAGAAGGACGTTATAGAGACAAATCTAAAAAAGCCTTTTGCCTTAAATTCTTTCAGGCGTCGTGGAAATTTTTCTTCTCCTCTTATTTTTATCTAGAATTGGAGCGGCGGCCAAATCCTCCAATCTGGTTACGGGGCTTTCTGACAATACCACCACCGAAAACTTTGGATCCGACTAACCTGCTTGTCCTATCTGTCATCGTTATAACAGAAGCATACGGTGTCCTCACCGGACCTATTAACTCCGCCACCCTACCAACCTTCCTGCCCGATCCGTCGATCAGCAACTCTCCGGATTTGACCCTTTCAGCACCAACAGCATTGAGTTTTACTATTAGTCTACCACTTCTTGCAAGATGTATGATTTCTCCGACCTCGTCTGTTTGAGCGATGGGCATAAGTTGATTACTTACTACCATGGGCTTCTGCGCCTGATATTATTGTTATTTTCCTAAGCAATAAAACGCCATTCAGTCGCTAGCTGGGTATGGAAAAAAGAAGCAGTAGCCATATGTGTGTCTTCCTCGATACTGTTGTTCATCTCTTGGCCGATTTTTGCGAGCTTCTCCTTAGCAATTTGTTGGCTACTTCGTCAATTATCTGAGACTTTTTGATTCCTTCCTTTTTTGCCACCATTATATAGCCCGACTTGACAAATGACCTACGAGGGAACCTTGCATCACTGTTTATTTCTTGCTCCGAAAATTGTAAGCCTGCCGCTCTCGCAGCCTCGACTAAATCCTGAACAGTGGGATCAAAGACAGCATGGTCGCGTTTTACCTTCCTGCCTTGGCGTCTTTTTAGGTTCTTGTTAAAGTAGTCAAGCCAAAGCACCACGTGTTCGTAGTCTTTCAAGAGAGTTTCTCAGGCCCGCGGGTTTAAAGACTTTATGAAGAAAAATAATAATAATAATAATTACGACTGTGTCTGTTGCGCGTGTAAGCACTACATAGCTCCTCAGGACCTTGCTTGCCAATGAAATGCGTCGCTGGAGTAAAAACGTGCTGTGCAGCTGTTGGTGTTGCTGCTGTTGTTGAGTGTATAGGTTATCTCAAGGCTATAGACGTTACCCCCACCATCACCATCACTCTTGGGGCTAGCCGCACCTGTCCTCTCGTGAGTTCTTGTACCACCTTCCAGCCAACTGGCCGGGATGCTAAGCTCGCCTACCCATCTGTTAGGCTGCTTGGTGTCCTGAACTAATTCAGTCGAAATTGATGTCTGGCGCTTTATTTTGGTGGCACCCTCCTCTACTTTGTCAAGGTTTTCCGACTTGGCGTTGTTTATGAGCCTGCAAGCAACTGACCTTAAACCTACACCTAAATCAACCTGAAGCAACAGCCGTCCGGATTCAAGTGAGTTTAGCGACTCGGCAGGCGAAGGCTTACAATAGAACTCCACCGGATACGGGCAGGCAACTCTGTCCTTTGGATCAGGACCATCCCATGATAAGTGCACAGAGAAAAGAGTCCTTGTTTGCTCTTAACAATTACTGTATAGCATATGTCACTAAGTCTTTGTTGTTGTAGTTGTCGCTGCCTTGATCAGAATGGCATTGACTACTCCGTCTTGTCCTGGCCTTGAGACAACTCTTGCTGTCCCGCTCTCACTCTCGATAATGGCGCCCTTGCTGACTACCCCCCTTCTTTCATAATCCCTGTTAGCTGGGTTCTTAGTGACTCTCAAGATCTTGGATTTGGTCACCCTCCGGTTCTCCTGATCAATTACATTAGCGAACTCGGCACTCTTGAAAGCGACTTTGTTGTTGTTGCCTCTGATCCTTCGGGCAATGACCTGACTGGGGCCGACAACGGATTCATTTGGATATCTGTCGATCTCGAACTTACGCCTTCCTCTCATAGCAACCTTGCGTCCGCCCGTTAGCTTGCGTCCCCCGAGATTTTCTATCGATTTTCGCATAGCAGTGCGGTACGTAATTTTTCTCCGCTCTAATTAAGTCTTTTCTGGGAGCGGAGGCTAGCTAGCTTCTGGCGGCTGTGTTCCTGCTTCTCCTGCTGCTCCTGTTGCAGTTGATTGTGACGGGGTGTCTTTAGTGGTTGGGCGCTGTTTGCTTGTCTTTTTTGTGGCGGTAGTGGCGGTGCTGGTCGTCGTCGTCACCAGCTTACTTTTTACGACATTGAGGTCTGTTATGCCAAAGTAGTTTTGGAACTTAGGCGTCGTTCGGTACACCTTAAGCCGGCCAAGATTTTCATGCTCTACAAACTGCATCTGCTCAAGCACCTTAATGTGAGGGTACACCTGACTGCCTCTTATCTGAACTAGCCTCTTTGAAGTCACTGGCTGTTCATAAGCAATGTAAGAGAGCGTCTTTAGTGCTCCTGATGGAAGTAAAGGGTGTTGAGCGAATTTGCGTACAAGCGGCGTGTATTCGGGCCTCAGCTGGAATACATACTTACCGTCTTCAAGTTGAGCTATCTCAATTGCTCTAAAGGTTGACTTGACTTTCCTTGCAAGGTCATTTATTATCCGATGAGTCTTTTCCTTCGAGTTGGTACCTGACGCCTTTATCAGCTCGTCAAGTGACAGCGGTCTCCCTGCAGAGTATAAAGCCGCTTCTATTCTAGCGGCAATTTCGGCTTCAGGAAGGGGGTGCTCGCGCAAAGTGTGTATGTCTCGCCATCTGTATCCCGAAGAATCGATTTATTATTTTATTGCTCTTTACTTTGGTTATTGTTATTGTTATTGTTGCCACTTTATTCTCTGTTATGGCTGGATGAGTGTCATCTTAATGTCGTCTAAATCTTCTTGTGGGTGATCAAGCATGATCTTTCGCTTCATTGCAAGGTAAAGCATAGCTATAAAGCACCTTGCCATTTCGACCGGTCCCAATTTATTAACTAGTGTCTTGAACATGAGTATGCCATCTGCAGCTACAATGTCATAGATCATGTCTTCGTAATCTTGGATTATCTTCTCAAACTTGATAAGATATTGATCAAAATCAAAAGTCTCGACCGGCTCGAGCTCGATCTCTTGTTTCCTTTTTTTCGAACGGGGGTTTGCAAGCTCCATTATCATATTTTCTAGCATGTGGAGCAAATCTTCGACCGACACAGGGTATGTTGATTCAATTCTGAATGGCAGTTCGATTGGGTTAAGCTGAGGTATTGGTAACTGCTGCTGCTCATCCTTGGTTGGGTCGTTAAGGCCTTTCTTCTGCATCGCTATTTTCTCAAGTACAAAAATGCTTTCCACTTTTAACCGATAGATCATCGACGACGAGACTGCCGCTAGTCCACAAATGCGCAGATCTTTATTGCCTGTCGCGTTGAGCAATCGAAGGAACATTTCCAGCAAAGAGGCAATGTCTATGTCCCATACATTTTTCTTGATGAGAAGAGATGGATTGAAAAGCAAGTTCAGTGGAGCCTGTGCGATTACCCTTCTTGTACGTGACGGGCCTGCTGGTTCCTCCGAGTCATCGACCTGCCGCTGCTCCTGTTCGTGGCCCTTCTCTCCCTTTCCTTGCTCCCCGTCAGCCATTTTTCTTACTCTTTCTTCATTGGCCTAGTCCCCTTTTAATACTTGTTCGTAAAGCAACTCCGTTGTATACCTTGGTTACCTTTTTCCTAAATGCTCTCCGCGAAGGCGCTCTTCGGAGGCATGTCAATCTTCTGTCTTCTTCCATTGGATCTTGTTCTGTTCTCATGCGGAGCATTTTTCCTCGCCGACTCTACTTGTTTAGGTATTTGATATTTTTTCTTTTTGTCTCCGTAAATATCCGAAGAACCTCTCTCTCCCCCTCCAGAGAAGATTGTGATTTCTGTCACGGTAGAATAGTGCTGTATATACAACTGTTAAATTAGATAGCATACTAGAATACCAGTGCCCGAAAGATGTCTGCCTTGTGGCTGTACTCTACAGTGGGATGAAGAAGAGACTACTGTTGTATTTTGCAGCCGTCACACTTTTGATTATTTCGACTGGGACGGCACGGACAACGACTTTGTCAAAATGATTGCGACACCTAAAAAAAGCAACGGTAGTAGGAAAGACAGAATCGCGCTCTTGGAGATGCGATAATAATATAATAATAAAAGAAAAGGCTTACGCGTCATAGGTTATAGATATATAAATTTATTTTGATCTTTGGAGTCATGTTCTTGCAAGAGGCAGACAAATACAGAGATTGCCAAGAAACAGAAAGCAGACTCGTAGGTTGATCACTTTTGGAGGTATTGCAATTATTGGTGTATTAATTGCCTTCATGGTATTCCTCCAGGTAGAAGCTTCAAGGAATAATGAGTTCAAACGAGCGTTTGAAAAAATAGTGATTGATACAAATGCACTGACACAAGAGTATACTAAACAAGAGGATCAGTGGCTGTCAAGGGACAACAATACAATGACTCAAGTTATTGATCAGTATTTGCCCAAGTATGACATGTTGGTAGAAAGGGCGAAGACTTTGGATACACCTGAAAAATACACATCAGCGCAAGAGTATCTTGTCAGCGCTATCGACTTGGAGAGGCAGAGCTATCAGCATTTCCGCAACTACCTTGTGACAGGCGATGAGAGTGAATACAGGATGTCCTCAGATATGATCTCAAGGTCGCTTGAAGAGAGCGTTAATGCTGATGCGGCTATTAAAGCAGCAGGCTAAACGTGTAGTTGTCTTCATACGTGCGCCTAATGTCCTTCCACCTAGGTTTTAATTAAGGTAAAGAAGAGAGAAATGTAGCTCTTACGCCCGTCGTCAGCAATTGTAGCTGGTAGAGAGAGCGATATGCTGGGCCCATAGTTCAGCTTGGATAGAATGGCTGCCTGCGGAGCAGTTGGTCGAGGGTTCGAGTCCCTCTGGG
>JBJMEE010000121.1:0-9211 GCA_045809585.1 Nitrososphaera sp.
ATCTTTGCTGTAGCACCGGTAGCAGCAGCAGGAAGAGGCATAAAGAAATAAGGCTTCAACAAGCATTTCATAAATTATTACATTTACTACCTGTGATAGTATAACAAAGATCATAATACTTAATAATATTAAATTACACCTGCTTCGCGAAGCTTTTGCGGCAGATAGGTCTCTGAGAGGTACTTGAAGCCGTGTTTGAAGAATGCATCAAGCTCACACTTTTCCTTATTCTTCAAGAATATGTCAAGCTCCTTCTGCCACTTTTTGTCTTGGAACCAAGGTTTTTTCTTCATATCATTTGCCCTGTTGATATCTTCTTCTGATGCGGCAAGCCTTGCAACCTCGGGTATGTTGTACTCGTAAATGTCAGAGAATAGCATGCCAAGTATCTTGACGTCTGGCGTGACGAGCCTATAACTGTCGTAGCTGAGTGATTCGCTGCCGATCTTGTATCGAAGCGCAATACCAAGGCCCCACGGATCGGCATCTGCAAAAACCACCACCGGCTTTTTCCACTCTTCGTTGAGTGCCTTAACCATCATTCGGGTTGCCCTATCTGGCTCGCCTGAACCGGTCATCAGGATTACATTGTGCTTCTGTATAAAGCCTGACTTGCGAATATTGTTTAGCACAGTATCTTTTTCCACTACCATTACAAAGTCGGCCTTGACGTCTACTATTTCAACATCCCGTATGTTGGTCGGTATCAGCTGCGATGTAGCTCTGCTGCCAAGATTGCAATTAATGATATCGCCTCCAACTCTGAGTGTGATTGGGCCCGAGATCATGCCCTTTGGCTTCGAGGTTACAGAGAACTCTTCTCTCGGAACACCTGTCAATAGCTCGATCGCCTTGATTGCATCATCCGAGTCGTCTTGGCTGTTCCAGAACTTTTGCTTGTTCTTCTCGTCGCCCACTGTGCTCAGTGTGGCGTAGTACATCCCCCGTATCGTACTCTCCATTTCCTCATTGAGCAGCTTGCGGACGGCATTAGCCATCACTAGATATTGGGCAAATGTAGGTATTTTCTTAGTGCTGTCTGGGCTTATGCTGACCGTCTTGTCGCCAATCGTTAGCATCCTTTCTTCGCCAGACCAGATTGTGTTGTCATAGCCTACCTTGGGGACATTCAGCACAGGCATGGTCTTTTGCACCATAAGGTCAGTGCTGACATCCTTCATTATCAGCCTAATCTTTTTGATGACTTCTAGGTGACGCTTATCGACTGGCATTTACTTGGTCTTCCTCCCCTTTGGCTTAACATACTCAGATACCTTGTCAAGTGTTGTCTGTGCTTCGTCAGGTTTCTTATCTTTCCTCAGAGTTTCAGGTATCTTCTTTTCCTCCTTGCTCCTAGGCTTTGTCAGCTTGCCCTTTCTCCTTGCAGCATTGATTGCGACCTGCTCCTTTTCTGGCTTGACTACTTCGCCGTTGACCTCTAATGACTCTTCTGCTTCTTCTTCAAGGCGCTCACCAGTTATCCTGTCCTCTTTTTCTTCCACCCGTCCACCAGTGATTTCGCCCTTGACGTGCTTTTCTGCAAGCTCGCTGAATGAGTGCTCGAGTTTGGCAGCATCAAGTCTGATCGACTCAGAAATCGCGCTTACAACCAAAGGAATGTAATATTTGTAGAGGTTAAGCCTGCCTTGGGCCTCCTTCATGCGTAGCTCCTTTCTTATCTGCGCACTCACCTTGCGATAGAGCTCAGACAAGCAATACTTCATGTGTTTTTTCAGCTCACCTTCTGAGGCTATGCTTTCCTTGCCAGCAGTCTTGTACGGGATCTTGGTAGAGCAAATATGGAAAAAGGTGTGGATTGGCAAAAGTTCTACGGCTCTGTCCGATTTTATCTCGCCATTTGAAAATTGTGCCTTTGCCTCTTTCTTGGTGATCCCCATTTTATTTATCTCAACTTCAGAGACCACTTCCCTTGCTACATCGGATCCTTCATCATACAGGAGAGGAATCTTGTTTGCAAATCTATAGAGTTTGAACGAGGGTATGTCACCTCCATATGCTATTCCGCACTCGACAATGGTGGGCCTGTTGTTGATGACACACGTGCGGGATGCATAGGCAACGAGCGCAGGCTTCAATATTTTGGCTGTGATCTGAGGCCGTTGGATTTCTGTGGTAGATGCTTGTTTGGGGACGGTGTCTTTAGTGGTGATAATTGTATATTCAGAAGTCATTCCAGTTGTCAAGATCTGTTCACCAATAGGGCTCAGGTGATCCGTGTTTGCCTGCTGGAAATTGATGTATTTACACACCTTGACAATTTCGATGAGCTCGTTTTCATTGTACTTGTCAGCGGGTTTATTCTCTACTCCTGCTTTAGAAATAATCTCCTTTGCCTTTTCGCTGGACATCTTTTGAAATGAAGTCGACAAGATTCCTTGAAGTGTGGTCTTTTGGTTCATAAAGTTCATTATCGCCTTCTTGAGCGTCTGGAGATCCATGTCTGCAGGATGGGGCAGCACCTCTTTAGCAGGCTGCGGCATGACTTCTGTCCTTCTTTCAAACCTGACCTTACCTTCATCGGTTTCATATTCAATAATAGCATAAGGGTTGACAATGCTTGTCTGGCTGACGTATTCGTTAATCTTGTTCTTTATATTATTCCTTGTAATTGGAGAAAGTTTTGCATGGAGCACAGCCTCGACTTTAAAGCCTGAGTCTTCCTCTATTTCGCTTTCTTCGCTCTTGATTAGTTTTTTTGCAAGGACTATTGGCTTATTTGTGCTGATATCTGTCCTAAGCGCGAAATAATATTCCAAACCATCTTCAATCGATTTTGACCAGACCTTGAGTGGATGGATGGTATCTTTAGTGGAAAATGCGGCTATCATTTTGAGGCCCACACCGAACAGGCCGCGCTGCTGTTTTTCAACGTACTTGCCAGATGTCAGGAATGAGCATACTGCAATGGGCACCTTGTCCGACGGTATCCCGATACCATTGTCCTGACAGGTAATCATCCATAAGTCATTTGATACGTCAAGCAGCTTGAGCGACAGCGATATCCTAGGTAGGATATGGCCTGTCTCGCATGAGTCTAGTGAGTTTTCGATAAGTTCCCTTACAGCCATGTATAGAATACGCTCCGTGGTAAAGCCTGCCAGAGCCGAATTGTCGACAAAGAATTCCGACTCGGCTTTTTTATCATACCTCACCTTTCCTTTAGGGACTGCTGGCTTTGACTGTGTAGCTGCAACCTCTATAGTAGCCTTTGGGTTCAAAGACAGTCAGACTGTTCGCTAACTCAATTTAACTTTTTATCAAAAATTTGTTGAGTCAATAGATAGTAAAGGTTAATCTAGTTTATGGGGCCCTTGAGAATTCTTCTTTCTTTTTTAATATTCGGTCTTAGATCACCCTTACGTCAACTGTTATACCTGAACTTTAGAAAACTAGGCACATGACCTAGCCGTTGTTGTCACTGTCATGAGTGAACTGGTATGGGTTGTTCCTCTGGTTCTGATTCACGACTGCCAGGGTATTTCTGATGAGATGGTACATACTATCGTGGCAGGGACATGCACACATCTTGGTTATAGTAAATGAATTGACTATTTCTTTAATGATACCCTTGCACAACCCGTGATCGTTTTTGATGCAGTCGTCTGATTTGACCACAAATATTTCCCTTCGTATACCGTATTTATAATGAATGGAAATAGTTAAATCAATTTTCTTCCCTTTCCTTGCATGAAGGTTTATTCTGAAAGCAGGCCGTGGGGCAGATTTGAGAAGTTCCACGAAAACAGGTCCTGCACCGTCAAATTGATTTATGTCAATGCAAATTCCCGGCTCAGTCTGCAGTACCACAAGAAGCGGTCGGAATTCTGGAAGGTGATTAAGGGCAATGCTAGGGTCGAGATTGATGGAAAAACAATTATCCTCGGAGAGGGTGAGACGATCACGATCCCAAGACAAGCAAGACATAGAGTACTCGCGCTTGACAGCGATTGCATAATACTTGAGATTGCATACGGCAGGTTTGATGAAAACGATATCGTAAGGTTAGAGGATGACTACCAGAGGACCACCACTATGCCAAAGACCAGAGTAGCAGCTGCCTAGATGGTATGCATCTAAATAGTGACATAACCTTCGTCCACAGTAGAGTTTAAAACATGAAGCTAAAGAGAGCAAAGGCAATACGTATATACCTTTAGTGAAAAAGAGCATGATGATTTCTCTAAAGGCAGCGTGCTTATGCTCGAGATCAGGAAAGGCTACTGCGGCTCGAGGAGATATGAAAATCTACGATGCTACTACTTTAATAATCGGCGGGGAGACCTCTGACAGTTAGCCGCCGCCAACAGATAGCGCTGACCACGAATAGGAAGGTTTGAAGTTGAAAGGGCGGGCAGGCAAGCCATAAATGGCGCTTGCAGACGCTTTCAAAGCGAGTCTAGATCCACATCTCTTCAGACTTTACCGCAGATACCTTTATTCAAGATACAAAGCAACCGACGAGCTTGCACAGGCAGAAGTAGTGCATGAGAAGGCAAAAGAACGTCTGCTCAAGATGACAGGCAAGTTTAAGCAAAACATGAAATATTTTGATCCAGGTGAACAGCTGGAAGTTGAAATCGAAAATCACAGATTGAAAAGCCCAGTTGGGATTGCCGCGGGGTTTGATAAGAACTGCGACGTGCTTAGGCCGACGTCGTATGTCTTTGGCTTTCTGAATCCCGGCAGCGTGTTGAAAAACCCCAATGCTGGAAACCCCCAACGGCCTAAGAGCGAGGGCATTGTCAGGATCGCAGTTGATGACGAAAGGAAGGCAATAATCAATGCACAAGGGTACCCCCACAAAGGGCTCGATTATACAATTGCGAATTTAAGAAAATTCATTGAAGGTTCAAGAGGCAATGCCCAGATCCTGCTCAACTTTTCCGGCATTACTGACACCCATACGGAAGATGCAGTGCTTGATTCATGCAAAGAAATTCTAGTTAGATCTGCACCCTATGTAGACTTTGGGTTTGAAGAAAATAGGACTTCGCCAAACACTGATTTCAATAAGGTGCTACAGACGCCTGAGTTTACAAAAAAAATAATCGACCTTATGAACACACATGTGCCAGGCAAGGTTAAGGCGTCCAAGATATCGCCATATAGCAAGCTGCCACCATCGGATGAGGAAAAGAAATCCAAGCTCGAGTTGATCAAGGTGTTTTATGAAAATGGCGGACAGATGGTTACACTAGGCAACACAAGGTCAGTGAATACCAAGTCTACTAGGATTGGTCAAAATTTTCCAAGAGGAGTTGCCGGCGAAAGTGGTAAGCCGCTTTTTCCGTACATGCTGAAGATGGTAGAGGATGTGCACAGAGCATTTCCGGATATGACGATAATTGCCTGCGGTGGCATTTTCTCAGGGGAAGACGCTTGGAAGGCATACGAAAAGGGTGCGACTCTGCTTTCACTATATACTGCACTTACCTTCTACGGCTTTGGTGTTGTAAGGGATATACACGAAGCTCTGAAAAGAAAGCTAGGCAGCGAAACGCTGCAGGATTTCATAGAAAAGCGAGACGGCCGTATGCGGTAAATACTATCACAAACCATTGCAAAGTATTGGAAACCTTTTAATGCACCTGTAATCACTTTCCCCTGAAAGGAATAGGGATTTGGAGCGTTGGGAAGATATCCTAAAGTAGTTCTTGCTGCAGACCGCACATTGATGTCTCCTTATAGAGGAATTTCACTTGCGTCATTCTTTGGATGTGCCCCTGCACTGGACTTTAACAGGGATCATAATTCATTTTTGTACTATGTCATGCGCAATCAGGTCACGCCAAGAGTTCTTTTTGATTTTATCTGCAATCCAATTGACCACACAAATGGCGTCGCCAATTACGCTCCTTATGGCCTAAGAAAGGTTGAAGCTGCACTCTTGAGGGATGGCTACAAGCCGGAGGACGTCGTGGTTTCCCACCCAGATCACATCGAGAAATTCATTGGACCTGAAACGGAAGTGGTCGGGACCTATGAAATGGATCCGCTTGGCATGGGCCCAGTCACAATGACATTCACCTACGGCCGCAAACAGATGTCCTATGATGAATTTTATAACCGGGAGCTTCACATGAGGATTAATGCCGCCAAGGCAAAGACAGGAAGCAAGGCCAAGGTGATTGCTGGCGCTTCTGGCACATGGCAGTATAACTATGACCCAGCCAAGATAGAAGAGTATGGCCTCTATGGCATTGTCGAGGGCGATCTGGGAGGTATTGGCCCTGAAATCGACGGAGCAGGAGGCAGGTTCTTTGATGCCCTTATTGCAGGTGAGTGTGACATAGCCAACCCTTTCAAAAAGAGCCAGTTCAAGGTTGAGATTAAAGAGTTTGTCAGAAACGACAGAAAGTTCCACGGCAGGTTCATTCACTACTGGAATGAGCCATCGGTCAGTGAGATTCCAACGATTGTCAACCCCAGCATGCATGGCATGATTGAGGTTATGCGTGGCTGCGGGCGTGGATGCAAGTTCTGTGATGTAACACTAAGACCACTCAGGTATTACCCGGTTGAAAAAGTACAAAAGGAAATAGAGGTGAACATGAAGCATGGCGGTTTAAAGAATGCCTGGGTGCAAAGCGACGACATTTTCGTCTATGGCCTCAACCCAAGGACAACAAAAAACATGCAGCCAAATAGAGAGGCATTAGAGGAGCTGTTCAAAGGTATCATGGCAACAGGCATCGAGCATACAAACCCAACCCATGGGACACTTGCCGGTGCAATCGCAGATGAGAGACTCATCCCGAATATATCTGAGATAATCAGAGCCGGCCCCGACAACCACATTGGCATCCAATGTGGCTTCGAGACGGGCAGCATAAGACTCATTGGCAAGTATGCAGATCGCAAACTCGCCCCATACAAGCCGGAAGAGTGGCACTGGGTAGTCAAGACAGCCATTAAGACGCTCAACGAGAACTATTGGGTCCCTGCGTTTACGCTCATCATGGGTCTTGACAATGACGAGACACAGGAGGACAGCTGGGAGACGATCAGGCTCTTACACGAGCTCGAGACTGAGCAGCCAGATAGCATGTTCACCACTACGCCGCTTACCTTTGTGCCTATTGGTCTTCTTGAGAAATCAGAATTTTTTGACATTGGCAATACGATGGACCCTGGGAAGCTGGGAGTCATGTACAAGACTTGGCAGCACAACTTCAAGTACGGCATCCAAAAGTTCATGGGCAAGGTAGGGCGCAACAACCCGATAAAGGACTGGTTCTTCACACAGTTGGCCTCAACTCTTGGAGGCGTGCCGCTCTCTGCAATGGAGAGATTCGCAAGGAAACAGGGCTCAGAGCATGAGCACGCCATTGAGAAGATAAAGGCAAAATACTGGTAAAAGTCCTCAACTTTATTAGAACATAGCCGAATTACAAGGCTACAAAGCTGATATCTAGGATCCGGAGACACAGGACGACGACGGCTTGTTGACAGATTTATTGCAACCTGACACAATATTAGCAAGATAGGCTCTAGAAACCAGGAAAAAAGTTGAGTCATAACTGCAAAACACGTTGAGAAAGATATACTGTAAAGGGTTTTGCAGAAGCAGCTGCATTTGAAGAAATTATCGTAATTGCAACTCCAAGGAGTGGGACTACAACAGCACTCATGATGGCAGGGCGAAAGAATTTTGTTTGAAGGTCGTTGTTGATGTTACAAACCCCATGACTTTTCGAAAGGAATGCCGTTAACACTTGTCATCGCTCATACAAATTCCGGCGGCGAGCTGTGCAGTGCATGGAGTGCTATGCATGAGCAGTCAAGGCCTTTAACATAGTTGGTAATTACCACATGCTCCGGCTAGATTTTCCTGGCGGCCAGCCGCCCATGTTTATGTGCAGAAACGAGGAATATACCAAAAAGACTGCGAGAGGCATTTTGGATTATTTAGCTGGGAAATTGTTGATATATGGGGCGATCGAGGGTCGCGTCTGTCAGAGCCGCTTGCAAGGCTGATGATGACTTTTGTAGGCTTGGAGGGGGGACATCTTTGGCAAGATGTACATAGATCACTTAACCGCCAATGCAGTAAGTAAATAAAAAGCAATTTTTGAAATATTCGAAGCGAACGAACTATTTTCCTTTTATTTATTTTTTCATACCTAGTTTTATGATTATAAAAATAATGGATTAGCTTCGCTAATGTCTTTTTGCTCTGCTACCTATTTTCTCCTCGTTGTATCTGTTCCGCTCTCTTCAGTAGTGCCCGTGGTCCTGCCTGCAGTCGTTGCTGGTGTTCCTGTTATTGTGGTACCGCCATAGCTGCCCTCTTGCATTCTGCCAACCGTCTCTCTTGTGTTCTGGCCGAAGATTCTTGCAGTATTTGAGGTTATCCTTGAGACTTCCTTAGAATTGTGCCTTGCATAGTTTGTAGTTGCTCTAGTCGCTTCAATTCCTGCAAACATCATGTTAGTTGCCATGCGTGTGCCTGCTGCTACGGAGTCAGTCATTGCACTTATGCTTCTTGCATAGATGTCTGCCATGTCTCTAGGCGACATTCCCATCCAAGACCACCAAGGCTGCATCATACCCATCATCATCCAGTTGTTATTGTTGCCGCCGGTTCTCTCCTCAAGTGGAGTCCATGTCGACTGCATTGAACTTATTACCTCTTTCTGTGACTCCAAAAAGTTATCTGCAATCTCGCGCGTTGCATCAGCTGTTTCATTCTGGAAATCTGCAATGGTCTGAGAATATCTGGGAGTTTCTTTCCTAACTTCCTCTATTGCCCTGCGAATGTTGTCTTTTGTTTCATCGATTGATCTGTTGATCGCATCCTGTTGTTGCCTTTGTGAAAATTCTGTACGTTCGCGTTCCTCTCGTCTAGACATGCCATGAGATGGCAGTTAAAGCATATAAATTGATAGTGACATTCATAATACAAGGAACGCGTCTCTATATCGAAGCCATGGAAAAATCACACTAAAAGCTTAAGATAAGGGAATGTTTCTTTGAAAGAATACGTGAGCCTCAAAGATCAAAGAGACTGACGTTGATCGCATCCTTGCCAGCTGGTCTCAATGAGGTCAGCTGGCGAGTTTGGTTAGCGGTTCGAAGATATCGTTATTATATGTTTCAGCAATAATTCTGTCCATATTCAGACAGACTCCTAGTTAGGATCAAGCTTTAATGTAGCTCACATAAGTGGTGCCACATCATCTATTAAGAC
>JBJMEE010000122.1:0-9276 GCA_045809585.1 Nitrososphaera sp.
CCTACATAAATGCAATTCCTAGCAGGTGGAAAAACCATTTATATATGCTTCAAAACAGATTTTCTGACATAACAGTGCTAGAAAAAAATGACCGAAGAGAGGATCGTTCTTAACAGCGATCTACAGTATATAGACAGAGGCAACCTGCTGCGAAGTAGATCAGAACTATCCGTTGCTAAAATGCTGTCATTTATGGGTCATGATTACCAATATGATGTCAATCTACAAATGCCAGAAGGCAAGTCTACGAAAGTTGACTTCAAGGCAGGAGGCAGTAAATACATCGAAGTTGTAGATTCTGAAGATGATGCGCTCAAGTTCAAGCATATTCGCAAAGAGCTCCCAACCCTTGACATAATTGCTGTAGGCCATTCAAAATATGCAAGCAGAATAGGTGAAATGGACTCTCTTTTCTTTTTTGATAGTGCTTATCACATGCAAACCGGGTCAATCTTTATTGAGGATCCGACACTTGCTTTTGATTATGCTCACATTCTGCCGCTGGTAGAGAAATGCTCTGTGCTCCATGGCCACACATCTACTGTTATGGTGGAGATAATTGGTGGCATGAAGAATAATCTGGTGGTTGACTTTGGAGAGGCAAAGAGGATAATCAAAGAGACGCTCAATGCAATAGATCACAAGTTCTTCATCAACAAGAAGTACTTGCAAAGGGAAGACGATGTTCACTATTATGTAGCGTTTGAGGGTCCAAGAGGATACTTTAACCTTCAGCTGCCAAAGGCTACTACTTACATGCTGTCTGGTGAAGCGACAGTGGAGAAGCTTTCTTCAGAAATAATTAAACTGCTTGCACCTAAAATGCCCCAGAATGTAGAGGCCCTTGGTGTGTACATCTACGAGGGGATCAACAAGGGAGCTCACATCATTGCAGGAATAAAAAAAGAGAAGTAGTGGATGCGGAGCGATAAAGCTCTTGTAATGCTTTCCGGAGGACTGGACTCTGCCGCCTGTCTTTATTGGGCTAAAGAAAAATATCCTAATGTTTCTGCAATTACGTTCAACTACTTTGGCAGGCTTGTACAAGAAAAGCGTGCTGCAGCAAGGCTGGTTAGGGCAGCTGGCATGAAGGATCTCATAGAGATAGACCTGCCATTTCTAAAAGAAGCGGGCGACTTTTACGGCGGGCAATTGAAAAACCCTGATTCTGATGGAGGGTGGTCATCGTCATATGTACCGGCTAGGAATATGATATTCTATTCGATAGCTGCGCACTATGCAGAATACCTTGATGCCAGATGGATTATCGGGGGACACAACTTGCATGATGTCAAGCTCTTCAAAGATGCTTCAAAAAATTATATAGAAAGATTGAATGGGCTTTTTAGAGAGGGATGCCTTTTGTGCGATGGGGAGGCGTATCAAATACTGCTTCCACTAGCAGAGATGAATAGGAAACAAATAATCAGGTTTGCCATCAATCTGAAAGCACCAATAGAACTGACATGGAGCTGCCATAGAGAAGGAAGTGTTCATTGTGGTAGGTGCTACTCATGCAGACAGAGGCTTGAGGCTTTTGATCTTCTTGGTCTCAAAGATCCCGCCTTTTCCTTCAAGTGAACCTGGTTTCGATTATTCTGTCACTGCTCAGCAGGATATTGCTGAGGTAAATAGTGTCGAACCGATTGATATCCGTCTGGATATGGATAATACCTCTGTCTGGGGTGACGTTTATAACTATACCAAATCCCGCTACTTTGCCATTTGAACCAAGGCCTACGAACATCCTCTTCATGCTTTCTTGCTTTAAATGCATTGAAGTTAGCTGAAACAATAGCTCCGAGGGCGAAAACATTTTATCCATATATACTATTTTAACTCGTGAGAGCTCCGCTGTGAATGATCCGTTGCCAACATACCGGAGGAATTGATCCAGTCGGCGGCTCAAGCGCTCAAGCCTTGACTTGTAAGTCTGGCTACTGGGCCTACAACGTATAACCTGCCGAGCCCTGGTCTCCAAACTATCAATCAGAGCGCGATTTTCACCTAGCGATATTATTGCGTCAGGTTGCAACTCTTCCGCAAGTATTGCTTTGTACTGAACGCCACCATTGCTCACATAGCCGTCTGTATTGACAATGGTGATATTGGCGCGCGGGCTGATCCTATCAATTATGGATCTTAACTTTTTTGCTATCAAGCCCTCTAGCCCTGCTGGCGTTATACTCCCAACAAATTCAAACATGGTCGTAGGAGTACCAACATCTCTTAGGTCGAGCACCTGCTTTGAGAGAACCGCAGCTCCGACGGCAGTAGGCGGGGCTAGATCACCCTGACCAATGTCTCCATCTATAACACAGGGAACAATCCCACGCCTGATTGCCATATTTGCAAGATACGCCGTGAGCGTTGACTTGCCAGTATCGGTAGCGCCTACTAACATCACTGAAATTTTTTCTTGGCCTGCCGCCAAGGCAGAGACCTGCTGGGCAATGCTTCTCCACATTAGGGTTCCTGCATGATTTGGGTGAGCCCACCATAACCTGGCCCCAAGTCCAAGTCGGGTTTGCAGCGTACACCTGTTGCCCAGCTCGAATGGGAGCGCCTTGCCAGCCCTAACATTTACTGTCTGCCCAGATACGTCAGTTCCAAGAATATGACATACCCCATTTACGACTACTTGGGCTGGGCCCTTTACCATACGAACTCTTATCCTGTACGACGACATCTAGTGCACATTACTCCTGTGCATTTTCCTTCAAATAATTTTTCTATAGCTGAGCATTTGAGGGGTGGGGGATGATTGATTCTAAACGTTTATTTCTCTATTAGATCGTTTTACCGCTAAATTTGTCGGCCTCGACAGGCCCTGACTCTGAGCGTCCTCCTACAGAGCATCCACACCAACATCAGCTTGTGCGCACTCTGAGCCTCATGGATATCATAATGGTGGGCATTGCCGGTATGATTGGTGGTGCAATATTCGTACTTACTGGACCAGCAATTGGTTTGGCAGGCAGCGCAGTCATACTCGCATTTGTGATAAATGCCATCATTACGCTCTTTACGGCCATGGCATACGCAGAACTCGGCTCGGCAATGCCGGAGGCAGGAGGAGGGTATCTTTGGATAAGAGAAGGACTACCCAGACCAAACGCGTTTATTAGCGGGTGGATGGCGTGGTTTGCTCATATCATAGCAGGAAGCCTCTACGCAGTTGGCTTTGGGGCATTCATGTACTATCTGCTTGGCCCAAACGTTGCTGGTATATTGTCTGATCAACCTTTGCTCGGGGTGATCCCTTTTGACAAGATGATAGCTGTAGGATCCATCATAGCATTTACATATATCAACATAAAGGGGACTTCTGAAACAGGCAAGACCGGCAGTATAGTTACAATTGTCCAGCTTGGCACCATCTTTGCCCTGATAGGCGCTGGCTTTTGGAGCATACACAATAACCCGAATTGGACGGCCAACTTTGACGACAACTTTATGCCAACAGGCATAGCGGGCTTGGTTGCAGCTATGGGCCTTACTTTCATAGCTTTTGAAGGTTACGAGATCATTGTCCAGACGGGAGAGGAAGTCAAAAACCCAAAGCGCAACATACCAAGAGCGATCTTTATCTCCCTTGCAATAGTAGTCACGCTCTATTGCCTAGTGGCGCTTGTCTCTATAGGGGCAATATCACCTGAAGGCATTGCTGCTTGGAGGTTCATAGGGCAAGGGGGGGAGCTTGGAATCATGAAGGCTGCAGAGATCTTTTTACCCTATGGTACATTGGTAGTTCTAGGCGGGGGAATGATATCAACTCTGGCTGCGCTAAATGCCACCACATTTTCCTCAGCAAGAGTGGCATTTGCGATGGGTCGGCACTACAACCTTCCCCACAAGCTTAGCTCCATTCACCCAGTAAACAGAACGCCCCACATTGCGATAATAATTTCTGGTGTAATCATGGCATTTATGGCATATGCACTGCCGCTTGCCGACATCGCGGTAGCGGCAGGTGTCATCTTTCTTCTCCTATTCACACAGGTGAACATTGCGGTCATAACTATACGCAGGATATACGGCGACAAGCTCTCTTACGGGTTCAAGACGCCATTTTTCCCAGTGATACCGATTGCAGGCATTTTCCTAAATTTAGGGCTTGCACTGTACCTGCTTGTCACGGAACCCCTGAGCTGGGGCATAACTATCCTGTGGATCTTGATTGGCTTTCTACTCTATAGGATGTATACATTCAAGCAGGAGATACAACACTATGCGCCTATAGTAACGTCTGAAGGAGACCTCAAGAGGCAAGATTATCGTATCCTCATTCCATATACACCGGAAAACCCCGACAGGCTACTGAAATATGCCATAAGAATAGCCAAAGAGACTGCAGGCGAGGTGAATATACTACGTGTTATAACTGTGCCCCATCAGACACCGCTTTCTGCAGGCGTGGCCTTTGCCGATACTGCCAAGCGATCCTTTGATCCGCTGGAAAAAATATTGGACGAGGAGAATATCCCAAGCCACTACCTTGTGAGGGTTTCACATGATGCGACCGAAGCGATTCTTGCAACAATTGAAGAGCAGAGGATAGATCTCCTTGTGACTGAATTTGAGACTCTTCGCCACGACATAAAGCTTTTGACCCTGATGACTTGCAAGGTGCTTGCAATAAAGGCAGATAATGACACGCTTGAGCTGGAGCCCGAGCAAGGGCATATTGACATAGAGAGGAGGAGGATGAGTACGCAGGTGAGGACAGCTTCTTCAGAGAACATGAGCATGGTAGTAGTATATGATGGTGGGGGCCACTCAGATGTCTTGCTAAAAGCTACAAGCTGGTTGGAGCATTCCGGCAGGTTCAGAGTAAGCCTAATTTCGCTTGTCAGAGGAGGGGGCGGCAGTAGTAGCGGAAATCACAAAAGAAGCAGCGTCTCAATGCAGCAGGACTACTTAAGCCAACTGGGTGTCAACCTAAGGGAGGTCACACTGCCGGAAGGAAGCCCGATGGCTGCTGATGCAGTCCTTGCAGCAGTCAGCTCGTTCCAGCCAGACATTGTCGTAATGGGTGCCACAGTGGGCCACCACTCAGTGTTTGAGAACCCTGACTTTTTGGCTCTGCTGGATCAGTTCAACTGCCCCGTAGTAATAGCAAGAGACTTTACCATACCTGGTGTGCACTGGGCCAAATCTGCCATCATGAGAATGCTAAAATGATGCAGCAAGCAGTTATTATCAAGTAATCTGTTAACTTTTTGATTTCCGCTACTATAGCACTCTGCCTTTAAGACCTCTCCTGTTCTTCGATTCTCTATTTCTTTTGATATTTCCTCAGCATTTGGAGTAGCAGCCCATATGACGCCTCAAGCGCAATGCTGGCTAGTTTTTTTGGGCAGGGCACAAGTGCAGTAATGCTCAAATCGAAATAACGCTGCAAAAATCACGGTGTTGTGTTGATAGCAGGGTTCTTTGGAACTATACGAAAGATTTTTCCATCTTCAGCAGTAAGCGATAGTACATACAAATATCCATCCGGACCAGTCTCTAAATCTACTATTCTTCCAAAGTTCTGGCCAAAAACTGAAGGAATGTAGCCTTGAGGATTGTTTTCAATTTTGTCTTCTAAGGGACCTCGGAGGTAAAGAGCGTCTCTTTGTTCATTTAAATGGAAATGCAGAATCCTACCATAATTGAAGCTTCCAACAAAAATGTCATTTTGATATTTACCACCCAATAATTTTGAATCTAGAAACTCAATTGCAGTAGGAATGATAGGGTCTTGCCAAACGAGTTCCGGATCGCTGTACTTACCACCCAACCCTTGAATCCAATATGCCAACTCTTCTATTAGTCCAATAATGCTAAATTGTCTTCCCGATAGCCCAGGAAAGTCCACCAAGCCCGAAATTTCTGACTGTGAATCTGCGAGTCCCTGAATCTTCCTCCAACCGCTGTTAAATGCTGGCCCTACAATGTTTATCTCGTCTCGCCCATTAGGTCCGATCTCTGTATCCCAAAGTGTGCCTGTAACTGGGTCAAAATCGATTCCAAAGCTGTTTCTGATGCCATAAGCATAAAAAAGATCCACAGGATGTTCACCGCCCAAGATATTCTCAACAGGCTTGCCATCCTGCGTCAATCGGAGGATGCCGGCAGTCCCGTCTGGAAATAGTCCTTTAGGCACATTTTGAGCAGTAGTTAGATGCGTAAGTGGTTCCTCCTCCGCGGGGTCTTGCTGGTCACCTACAGTGATGTATAGGTTGTTATCAGGCCCAATCTTTATTTTTCCACCATTATGGTCAGAAGCAGCTGCAGGCAAGTCAAGCAAAAGCGTTCTATTGACTAGTTGGCTACTGCTGCTATTACTATCATTATTATTATTATTATCAATAAGATCGTATCTGTAAAGACGGTTTCCTAAAGGGGGCTCAATTCCCCGGAGATCCTCTCCATCTTCCTCTTTGGCCTCTGTGTAATAAAGGAATACAGAAGTATGTCCCACATTTTCAGCAATATCAATCCCAAGCATTCCTCTCTCATCCTTTGTTGCAACGGCTACATCTAGAAGCGGGTCTTGCAGGACAGTTCCATTTACAACTCTTCTCACAGTTCCATTATTCTTTTCAAGCACCAATATGTCATCGTCGGAAAGAAATGCCATATCTGTTGGAATCTTCAATCCGGTAGCTACAGTCTCGACAGTAAAATTAGGATCAGTGACATATGGATCACTAGATTCAATGGTAGCATTACTATAAACTAATTCCTGGGCATAAATTGAAACTTGCTTCAAGGCTGAATAATAACAAACAATAATTACAGTTACGAGCATGAAAGCTACTAATATCATTATGAGCCTAAATGGTGTGCCATATGCGTATAACACTAGTAGTAGAACGCAACGTCGTGTATACATCTTTTACTGCAAATCATAAAGCGAGTGAACAAACTCTCAAGTTTGTCCATAATACTACGTAAGTGACAGCTTGTTTTATTGCGTCTGTGTGACAGGAGGATAAAGAAAGTGCCTCAAGAGTTGTGACGAGCGCGCTCCAGGGTCCTGTCTAATCTATGTTGCAATGTTATATGGATAATGGAGGAGGAGAAGGAGAAGAAGAAGATGATGAAAAAAAGGAGTACGTGAGCTATATATTGTCCGCATTGCATCAGCCAGCAGAGATATCCAATTGCAATTGATAATATATCAATTAACAATTGAACAATCAAACCGTTGGCTTGTTGTTGTACGCTAGTCTTCAACAGGGAAAAAGCCCAACAGCAAGCTATACTGCCATTTTGCCATACTCTATAGTACGATTGCATTTAGATGTCAGCATAGAAATAAAATGGATAGCAAAAAAAGGGAAAAATGATGAGATAGCCTGCCTACAAAAGGCTAATACGACTATTCCAACTTAGACCATTGTCCTGCTATGTCAGCATTATTGTATGTGCTATAACCAGTGCTTGTAGCAACCTTGTGTGTCTGCTTAGTATTGATGCCGTCAAAGCTAGTTGCAGGGTCAGTATAGTTGGACCGCTTTACAAGGACCTGGTCCGTACTTGTACCTGTTCCATCCCATTCTACAAGTACTTTGTCATTTGCTGCAAATGTGTGAGATGTAGGTGCCTCCAATGTAAATGTCTGATCGGTGGTTGTAAGGGTGTCTGCAGCTATAGTTCCAAATGTGATGGATACAGAATCACCAGTTCCTTTTCTAACTAAGACGGTTATAGTCCCTGTTGCATTGCCAGCCTTCTTCAGTATTACACTGACTTTCTTTACTGAATTGCCTATCAGCGTAGAAGCTGATGTCATTAGCTCTCCAGCTCTATTACTGCCGCCTGTATTCAAGATCATATAGCTGTTACTACCAGGCTGAGAATATATGGTAGTATAGGTACCACCACCGCCACCAGAAAATGCCACTGTTACTGCAATGGTTGCATCCTTTGTATTGCCCGCTTTATCTGTTGCCCGTGCGAGGATAGTAGTACTTCCCGCTGTAGTAACAACATCAGAAGCTGACCAGGTGGACCAGTCTGCACTTCCTCCCGGACCTGTGGCTGTTGCTAGTTTGAATGGGTTTGAACCAACCTTTACTTCCACCTTTTGAATCCCGCTTCCACCGGACTCATCAGATGCTGTTCCTGTGACAGCAACTGTCACTCCACTAGAGGGCCCTGATACTGTACCGCCATCTGTAGGCGAGGTTATACCTACTGTAGGAGGAGTAGTATCGCTAGGAGGGGGAGACGACGTTCCAGGAATCTTGATTACCTTTGCCTTTGAGGGCACTCCTGCACTATTTAGGACATGGATCATGTAGTAGCCAGGAGGCGCAATTTTTGCGTTTACTGGTGCTGACACAGTCACGCTACCAGAAGCTTTGCTTTGTATCTGAAGCCAGATAAATCTAAGTTCGCTGTTAAAACCATGAGTAAAGGTGGAGAGTCTTATCAAGGATACTTTTTGAACATCTGCTGCGTCGGGAGTGGGAATATTGATGGTGCCTCCATAATTACCACCTGTGGGATTACTAGAAATTGTAGGTCTTGTGGTATTATAGTAGGAAGGAACGAAAAATTCTGATTGAAGTTCCCAGTTGGTCTTCGAGTAGGAAGTCCCTGCCAGCCAGACTCTTCCATCTAACAACAGGATTCCAGTAGAATGGTAGATTCTTGGCACAGCCATACCATCAACCACGGTCCAACTTTTGGCTAAGGGGTCGAATATTTCTGCGTTTTTATACGCACCAGAGGTCGCATTCTGAAAATTGGTGCCTCCAAAGAATATTATATTTCCATCAGGTAGGTACGTATTTGGTGCATGTCTTCTTCCAAAATTACAGGGTGCAATTGTTTGAAAAGTAAACGTAGCATAACTAGTGCTAGGATTAGGTGTCAAAAGTTCAACAGTAGTAGTTGCATTTTCTGCAGTGGAATTGCTCCCTCCGCAAACAAGAATCTGCCCTTTTTCTGATGGGTCATTATTGAGTGGTAACAATACCATATTTCCATAGCTTCTGGCAACTGAAAGATTGCCTGCAAATGTCCATTTCCCAGTCTGAGGGTTCCACGTTCTTGTAGTCTTGCTCTGTCCCGCTACTGCTACCAACCCGGTGGGCATAAAAAGGGCCCTAGGATACAATTGGATAGTAATCGGCGCGACACCTTTGCCGCTTCCTCCATAACAAGGAAGACCCGGAGGAGCAAAAGTATTGCATGAGCCTACGCAGTAAGTATTGCTGCTTGCTGGATCGTATTTGATACTCCACGATTTTGAACCTGGGTCATATATCTCAGTAA
>JBJMEE010000123.1:0-6221 GCA_045809585.1 Nitrososphaera sp.
CAAGATATTTTATAGAGGCTCGTTAGAGCGCTTAGCCCCCAATCCCTATCAGCCTACCATCTATACATCTTGAGTTCTACTGACCAGCTATTATGTCGTTTATTCATTGAGCTCAAACTGAATCTGGGTTCCTTGTACAACGTCATGCTTTTGCGCAAATCCACCTACGGTCTCTAGTACATAAAGTGAATCCTGCCCAGGCTTATATGTTGGACATAAGAAACCGTAGTCACAGGGTTGCAGATTATGCTCTATATGGACTACAGTCTTGTTACTATCTATCCAGATTATATCGATTGGAAATTTCATATCTTTCATCCAAAAGGTGTATTCGCCTTCGTTATCAAACACAAATAACATCGCTTCATTTTCAGCAAGGCTGTCTTTGATAGACAAGCCTTTTGTCCTTTGTTCGTTGCTTGCCGAGATATCGGCAACAAGCACCACGCCGTTGACCGTGACGTTTGCCTGCGAATAGCCGTTGCTGCTAGAACTTGCCTCCTTACTGATAATGAGGTCTTGCTTTCCGTCCTCTCTCTCATCACGCATGCTGATAATGGCAGGATAAAAATACAGGATGGCAGCAGCAATAAGACCTATAGCCAACGCAACAGCAACAATAACAACAATTAATGCAGTCATATGGAGAGATTCTATAATTAGTAGACTTGTGATATTTATTTATCTCATACAACAGGTTTTGACAGCCAAAGGTGCATCAGCTGCATGCTCTTTCCCTGCTGTTGCTGCTGTTGTTGCATTATGCGGGGCTCGTTGCCAGTACATTTAAAGTAGGATGCCAAGACGAGCGCCCAGGGCAGGATCTGCTTGCTGTCTAGTTTTGATTGGAGGCTTACTATGTTGTTATTTCTATCGTGCTTCAATCCACCCAGACAGCTTATCTTGAGTGCAGAGTCTACCAGATCCATTATTTCGTTTGCGCCCATGCCAGATATCCTTAGCCCATATTTTTCATCAATCACCTCTACTAGTTCGGCGGACATATCTATCCGGCTAATTGCATATTCCAACATCTTTGTAGCTAGACCGTTCTCTACTATCCTTATCAGCTCCACTGCCTTTGCTGCCGCCTCTGGCTGCATATCAAGCATGTATTTGATGTCCCTTGCGCTCCCCCATGTCTCTTCAAAGTTCTTTGCCTGCAGCAGGCTAAATGAGTCCGTCGAGGCAAAAACCGCTGCCTTTCCATTACTGCTGTCGATCGAGACTAAGTGGCTCGAGTCAATAATTATCAGGTTGGATACTACCTCGGCTGTACGAAGCTCAATACCATCTGGCAATTGAAAGATAGTTTCGTTGCCTACACACTGCGATCCCAGAATCATACGCAGTCGCACGCCGGCAGTCAAAGCTCTAAGAACAGAGGGCTTGCATTGCGAGATCAACCTTAATCCCCAGGGGTCAAGCGTTGCTGTAACAGTTGAACGTGAGTCTGCTATCAGACTACTTATCTTTTCCAGTGTTGAATTTGCATCCAGTATAAAATATCTTCTTTCCTCGGAGCCCTTGGGCCGCTGGCCTTCGTTGTTTATCTTTTGCAATGAATCAACTATCTCTTTCATGTGCCTTACTCTTCGATCATGGGAATTGACCATCTCAGCAAAAGCCTCCTCGGGCGGGATAGCACTGCAGATAAGGGGTTTCTGCTTCGAGATGACTGCGAGCTTCTTCTTCTCTAGCTTTTTTACGATTTGATAAACTTTGGTTCGCGGCAGATTGGCATAATAAGCTATCTCGCTTACTGCAAGGGAGCCTTTGCCTATCATAGTAAAGTAAGCCCGAGCTTCATATTTTGACAGGCCAAATTCTTCAAGGCTGCCTGGAAGATCACTAATAATGTCAGTCATCATATCCTTAACAAATGAAAACTAAACGTAAAGCGGTGGGTCAAATAGATTGTGTCAAAGTTCAAAAAAATGTAAAGCTGTTACTGTAGGCTCTTGTTACCGTAGTTACAAAAAGTGATGATACATAGTATGTATTATTTTAAATATCATAAGCTAAATTAGCATGAATTCAAGGTGGGTAAAATCTGAATCGATAGTCTACAGCAACGAGAGTAATAGTAATAATAATTTTAAAACGGCTTCCCCGCCCAAGCCTGGAGGGCCACTAAAGCCGCGGTTGGATGCGGTAGCAAAAAAGATACAAGTACAGATCGATCGGCTGGAGGAACTTCACAGCATATATAGGCTAAAAGACAATGAGATTTATAGTAAGTTAACTGTTTCGATGAAACAGAATAATGTACAGCATTCGACTCTACTCTCGTCAGAGCTCGCAAGGGCAAGACAGCTCTCAAGGGTCCTGCTCCTGTCATGCGTTGCGCTGGAAAAGATGTTGTCAAGGCTGTCGTCAGCTTCTGATTTCGGCAACCTAGTCATTGTGTTGAGTCCTGCGATGGCTGTTGTAAAAAATTTGAGATCGTCTATCTCGCCTCATGTCCCGGAGATGGAGGGAGAGCTCGGCTTGATCTCCGAGCTCTTGAGTGGCATACTTGTGGATGCGGGCCAGGTAGGCGGTTTTACTATAAATTTTGAGACTGCTAATGAAGAAGCTGCGCGCTTCATAGGAGAGGTCTCCCAGATAGTGGACAATAAGATGCAAGAACAGTTCTCCAAAATGCCTGAGCTTCCAGTAATACCGGTGAGATTCTCTTAGACCTGGTGGCAAGCTTCGGCTGGACGGAGAAGGTAGGGGAGGCAAACTACACGACAATTTTTGACAGTGTCTCTTTTCGTTTTTTTCTCCAACTCTTATGGCAAGGGTATTTGCTATTCGCCGATAAGAAGAAGACCACACCGGTAAAGGAGAGAGATAACTCTGCGCTAGGCACGCTCCAACAAAATGCCCGTGCTATGAACATTCTTCGTTCAAGCCTCGAATCACGGACGAGCCTTATTATCAGTAACAAAGGGAGCACCGAGGATTACGAGGAGCTAGATCGGGTACTGGATCTGGTGAAAAAAGGTGAGCACGTCCTAAATGCTATCCCAGATATGAAGGAGTCGGCCCAGTACCTTGACGAATTTATAACGATAATTAATAATGCAGCATTGTATATGGGCGAGGTCAGGAACGACATTGACAATACGATAGTTGTAGCCGGGGCCTTGCTTTCACAGTTACACTACGCAATATCCAAGGTGCCAACAGGAGTGTTGCCACATTCGAGGGACGGGATAAAACTCTCACTCTTGCTGAGCTGTCCACCACCATTCTCGCGGCAGGTAAAGCACACGCTCCAAAAGAGTCAACAAATGCGTGAGCATCGGAGAAGAAACAAAGTAGAGAGGAAGAAGTGCAGGAACAAGCTGTAGCCGCGATGGACTAGGTGCAATTTATTTTGTTAGCTAGGCAACATAGATTTACACATAAGTAATTCAAAGCAAGAACCCAATCTGGCTTGAACTGTATTGAGTCTCGCACCACAGGAATTAGAAAATAGCGCTAGCAAGTATGCAGCTGAGGCAATCAGGCTGGACTCTCAGGGCTCACGGGGAATGGCAATCAATTCATACCAGCGGGCTATAGAGGCACTGGTCAAGCTCGTTCAGATATATCCTGATTACAAGCTAAACAAAGTGTATATGGAGAGAGCTAACGCGTATCAGAATAGGATTAAGGCTCTTCAGATGTCTCACGGTCTTGAAGAAGAGAAGATGGCACCAACTCAAATTGATAATGTTAAGCTAGATCCTCCAAATGGGCATGGAAGCAAGCCTTCTGCTGCATCTTCTTATTCTTCTTCTTCTGCTGCTACTTCAGCGAAGTCTAGAGCAAACGTGGAAACACTCAAGGCCGACTTTGACGACTTGGTGATGAAGGAAAAGCCCAAGGTGGGCTGGAAGGAAGTCATTGGTCTTGAAGATGCCAAGAGAGCAATTCGCGAATCTATCGTCTACCCGACAAAGAGAGCGGACTTGTTCCCGCTTGGCTGGCCGCGGGGCATATTACTTTACGGCCCCCCTGGCTGTGGCAAGACGCTGCTTGCAGCTGCAGCCGCTGCAGAGATTGACGGCTACTTCATCAATGTCGACGCTGCATCAATGATGAGCAAGTGGCTAGGCGAAGCTGAAAAGAACATCTCGAAATTATTCAATATGGCCCGTAACCTGACCGAAAGCGAGGGAGTACCAGTTCTGTTGTTTATAGACGAGATCGATTCGCTCCTCGGCACCCGCAACAGTGAGGTAGGGGGTGAGGTTAGAGTCAAGAACCAGTTTCTGACCGAGATGGATGGCATCAATGGTAAGGGAAAAGAATCCCAACTCTATGTGATAGGCGCAACCAACAAGCCTTGGAGCCTGGAGGTGGGGTTTCTCCGCAGATTCCAAAAGCGGATCTACGTGACGCTGCCAGGAAACGCATCAAGGACAAACCTTTTCGTTCAGTATACAAGTCCGCTCAACGTTGACGGGACCCTGAGGGTTGACGAGCTCGCTAAAATAAGTGAGGGCTACAGCGCAAGTGACATCAAGGACATTTGCCAGTCTGTTCAGTTACACGTCGTAAACGAATTGTTTGAAAGCGGCAGGGCGATGGAGGACGGCACCAATACAAGACCCATAAGCATGACCGACTTCAGAGAGATATTGCGGATCCGTAAGCCAAGTGTTAGCGTCGAGATGATAAGAGCATACATGCGGTGGAGCGACCAATTCAAGGCGCTTTAGCCAATTTTTATTATTCTTATATCTGAGTCTTTTAGCCAATTTTGAATATTTCTTTTTTTGCCACTTGCTAGCATTTTTTTGCCTTTAAGCTAGGCTCACTTGCGCCCCACTGTCTTATTGCCGTACCCGGAAGGTGGATCCTATGGTCTCGAAAGTACAAGAGTCATCTTTACTCAGAATAGCTGCGCTCGATATCAGGCATCAACTGTGCTAACATGTGGTAGGGACTGATTCCTTTTTAGCCTCTATAAGTGTAAAATCCAGAGGCAAAGGCAATCATGAGACATCAGGGAAGAATTAATCTCACACGCACAAATAAGATGTACATTGGTTTTACGTCGCCTTCGAGTACGTAAGGCATTAACGCTTGGTGCACTTAACCCTAGGGCAGGAGAGTCAAAGGACACCCTCGCGAAAAACGAGTCGTCTTTGAATCTCTCCCTCCTGTTTTGCGGCATGTGGAACGAAGAGACGGTCATAATTCATTAGGGTCATTATATAATTATTACATAAAATCAAAATATTGCATGAAAATATTCAATATTTTGTTCAACGCTAGCTTCCTACAGTAAAAATATGCTTGGTTGCTAGCCGCCTTCTAGTTGTTGCTTGGTTGCCCGTAACCCTTTATATAACGATTCCAATGGAAAAAAACCGCAGATGGTTTTTGAAGATATGCTGCCCATCGGTGCCTCAATTGCGTCAATGGGTGCTGCGGCGGGACTTGCCGTATGGGTTGGAAGGCAGGAAAGTGGAACTGAAGCCATGATGAAGATTTCGTCTGCTGTCAAGGCTGGCGCAATGGCCTTCCTAAGAAGGGAATTCAAGATAGTAATACCTGTGGCCATAGTCCTTGCGGTAGTTATTGGTTTTGCTTCGAGCTTCTCAAATGGAGTGGCGTTCGCAGTTGGCGCAGCATTATCTGGGCTTGCTGGTCTGATTTCGCTCAGGATCACGGTCAAGGCTGCTCCAAGAGCTGCAAATGCAACATCAAAGGGTCTTGGACCCGCCTTCGCCACAGCGTTTAGAGGTGGTGCAACAGTTGGGTTATCAGTTCCAGCGATGGCACTGATAGCAATAACTGTACTCTTCTTTGTATTTCCTGACCCATTGATGATTGCAGGAGTAGGCATTGGGGCAAGTCTTATTGCGTTATTTATCAGGGCTGGTGGAGGCATATTCACAAAGGCTGCTGATTTGGGTGCCGACCTTGTTGGAAAGGTCGAGGCTGGAATTCCAGAGGACGATCCAAGGAACCCTGCTACAATCGCAGATAATGTTGGTGATAATGTAGGCGATGCAGCAGGTATGGGGTCTGACGTGTATGAATCGTATATCGTCACCATACTTGCCGCCATGTTGCTGGGTGCATTAGTTGCCCCTGGAAGTCTAGAAGCAATAGGAGGGGACAAATTTGGACCGACGGTGCTTCCGATTGTCGGCATAGAAGTCAACCCATTGGTGATCTACCCGATGCTAATAGGTGCTTCAGGCCTAATAGCATCAATAATCGGTGCCATGACG
>JBJMEE010000124.1:0-19746 GCA_045809585.1 Nitrososphaera sp.
TGCTATCCGGTGATGTCCATTTTAATTGATATTTTTCCTTGATTTCTTTCCAAGTGTTGCAAGTGCCTTGGTATCTTGATAAGCACACAAGGTCCTCCATAACATGACGTCTTTTGGTATTTGAAAAAATCAAAATTTCGCTTCCATCTCCTGTTTGTAGAATATGCCCGTGTTTTGTAGCCTTTAGAAGTATTTGCTTCCAATTTCTTTTTTTCTGGGCTAGCAAGTATTGCTTAAAGCAATCCTCATCTATTCTGCTGCCTTTTATCGCAGCAGCAGCTGCTGGCAGAAACAAATTCTATCGTTACCCCCATTCATGCCCTGGTTCTCTACTAATGGAGAAGCAGAATTTCGCTGCGGCCTTTGGATGTTGTACATTCCGGTCTGGGATGGGTGACTGTCACGATTTGTTTGGTTTTGCTGTAAATTCTTAGGGTTTGAATTTTAAATACTGAAAAAATTTTTGTACGCGCCCGGGCCGGGATATTCGTTCGGTCCTTTCTCCAAACCGAATTTCGAACCCGGGTCAAGGGAGTGACAGTCCCCCATACTGGACCGGAATGTACGATTCTGGTTGTTCAGCCAGAAGCAACCAGGCATCTCTATACTACCCGGGCGCACGTAACCCCAACTTTTTGTAGAACCAATTAAAACGTTTTGGTTTTTTCTACCATTTGCTTACTCTACACACATTACCAACTGGACAGTAAGTAAGTGTTATATCATCCTCTTCTTTTTACAATAACTGCTGTACTGGCATCGATGCTCTGCCAGCTCACGTCATAGCCCAACTTGACGATAAGCTCCGCATGGCAGGGTTCTGGTACTCCCTCATTTGATAGGATTGAGCAAGCATCAATAAACCTGTTTGTTCCAGTCAGCAAAGATTCCAACTTGTGCGCTTTGGACCTAGGTATCAGATACATTCCTGCATCCATGTACTTCTCGTTATTGTCTCTTAGAGAGATTCGCCGCGCTACTTCCGCCGGAATGCAGTACTTTTGTGCAACTTCGTTAATGGAAACAACCGAATCATTATTGTCCTTGTCCAATTCAATCTTCAGATTAGGATCGTTGACTTTTGTCTCGATCATTTCTCTATCTATTGACTTCAAGTAATTAAGAAGGGGTTTTACCGGAACCGCATCATTTTTGTAAAATATCAGCTGCTCTTTTGGTATTATCGAAGAGAAGGAGGATTTTGAGCAAGCAAAGTCTTCATTTACTGCAATAAATAGCAGGTCTGCATTATTGTCATTATTATTATTATTATTATTCTTCTTCTTGGCATCCGCGGAAATAAAGATATCAGCTAACTTTTGCAGTTTCCTCTCGAGATACTCTTTTGTCCAGAATCCAACAATTTCAAGATAGATCTTTTTACCATATTTTTCAAATACGAAATCTGGAATGAATGCGCCACCATTCGATAGCACGAGAGGATCAGGTTCTCTAGTCAACCTCCAACCAGTTTCAGCCTGCTCAAATCTCTTGGCAAATTTTTCTTCGACTGCACTATCAAAATTAGAATCATTAGAGGGAAATGATCCTGCAACTTCTTTTTCAGCTGTAGAAGCAGAAGAAAAGAAAAGATACGGATCTGTCAACAGTTCAGGAATTTCATCTTTTGAAATCTTAAACTCATATATTTTCCTGCCATCCATTGTCTTCCTTACTATCCAAGCATCTAAGTGCCATTTGCCACCATCATCACCTTCTCTACTGTTCTTCTCTATTCTATGATCAGACGAGAAAATTATTGATGGAAGCAACTTTGCAAGTAACGTCCCATACCTATCGGTCAATTTAAAGAGGCTCAATGGTCCTTCAAGGGAACAGATTATTCGATTTTCTTGTTGTTGTTGTTGCGGCTGCTGTAAATGGTACATCAAGCCAAGCCTCTTTACGCTTCTTAACACACGTTTCCAATTCAAGCCACCTGAAATGTAAAAATCAAGCTTTGTGCAATTAAAGAGCAGAGTTTGCATGAGCGACAAATTGTACCATCCAACCAAAGCTTCGGGCTCCATTGAATCGAAGTGATCTAGTATTAGATTATCGTCTAAATCGCTCCACATTGCTTTCAGGACCGTATCATGAGAAGACAAACTCAATCTAGAGGCTACAGAATCCGCAATTTCCCTTCTTTCAAGCTCGGTTAATGCAAAACCCCTCTTTGATGATTCTTCAAATACTGCTTTTCTTATGCGAGGTGGGTCAATGATAGGAATGATGCTAGTGTTGCTGCTGGTGGTGGTTAGGCCATCATTGTCACTATTGCTATCCCTACTTTTGAATGTGCATCTCCTTTCTAGGAGGGCATAAAATCCCCTTACAAGTTTGTAATCCCCTCCACCGGCGTCTGATTCTTCTATTGCTGCAATCCTGTCTTCAAGTACCCCTTTCTTTTCCTTATTCTTCCATGTATGCTCAAATTCTTCGATTATCTTCTTTGCTAGCTCTATCTCTTCATTTTTGGTACAGAATAGAGGATATATCGCTCCATTTCTAGTCCTAACTCTAAGTAATTGCAAAGTTAGCATAGCCTATTCTATATTCTCCTCCTATGGACTTCCTCTGTTGCGTGATCATAATTACTATCGCGCATCACCTTCAAAGCCCTCTTTCTTCTTGCGCTTGTAATTGTTTCTTTTGTTTCTGAAGATATTATCTCGATAAGTTTGGCTTTCTTGTAGTTTCTATAACTACTGGTAGTCCTGCTGCTAGGGCTATTATTATTATTGTCTGGCTTGGGCCTCAACAATCTTCCAAGTCTTTGTATGAATTCTCTTGCGCTCCCAGTACCGCTTAGTATTACACCCAACTCTGCATCTGGGATATCAACACCTTCGTCTAGAACCTTGGATGTCACTACTGCCATGTATCGCCCTTCCTTGAATCCCTTCAGAACATCCTGTCTTTCCTCTTTGATTGTTTTGTGAGTAATAAATGGAATTAGGAACCTATCAGATATTTCGTGGACAAGACTGTTGTGCTGAGTAAATATGATCGTCTTGGCACCTTTGTTCTCTGCAAGGATTTCTCTTAGCTCTTCTATTTTGGCCCGACTGTTCAACGCAACATTCATTGCCTTGTTTCTTGCCAGCAAGGCTTCCCTTGCTGTCCTATTTCTCCCAGACATTATTATCAACTTTTCAAGGGAAATTGCATATCTTTGAAAACTGAGTTTTTTTATGCATTGCTGATAGATGCTCATATTTCTTCTGTACTCTTCTAGCTCATCTGGCAGCATTTCCACCGTCCTCCTTTCAATTTCATAGGAGGCAAGATGTTTGTCTCTAGCAAGCTCATCAGGGCTGACTTGAAACACAACTTCACCGACAAGTCTCGGTAAGTCTTTATGAAGATCATCTTCTCTTTCAATCGTAGCGGTAAGGCCCAAACGAAATGGTGCTGCCATTTGCTCCGCAACGGTTCGATAACCCAGAGCTGCCAGATGATGCACCTCGTCAAATATTACAAGCGAAAATTTGTTGCCAAGAAAAGGTGCCCGTATGTAAGCCGAGTCATATGTCGACACCGTAATTGGTTGTAAGTCATCATTCCCTCCACCTAGGTTTCCTATTCTGAGGTTCGGGAAATATTTTGAGAGATTAGCCGTCCACTGATCCATCAAGTCAAGTGTCGGAACGACAATCAGCGAAGCAGCATTTGCTTTCTCTATGGCCCTTATGCCAATAATGGTTTTGCCCGAACCAGTAGGTAAAACGACACATCCTCTCAAACCCGCACGGAGCCAGTTTTCAAGAGCCCTGTGCTGATAATCCCTCAAAGACAGTTGTGAGGACGACGAAAGCGAAGATGACAACATCATCGTTGTTTCCTCTGATAAAACATAATCTGAATACTCTATTCTACTCTGCTTGAGATACTCTATGATATTGGAGTAGTGTAGAGCAAGTGCTCTTAGCACGTTTGTCCTCGGGTCTAATACGGCAAACGGAATATGAGCAAGACCCCTGATGACTATGGTACCCTTGTCATAGGTTAACGTAACTTTGAGCACTAGTAATTTTGTCAAAAAAGCATTAAAAGTCTTGCCCCTCAAAATTCCATTCCTACATCGAGACGCAATTTAAAGTCCAGATGTCTCCTAATCAATACTACCAGTATAGGAAGCCCATGACCGTCCGAGCTGTCAGAAGAAGATCTACAGTATCTATGCCATATGGTGTCTTATCTTTTGTTAACGCAAAATTACCTTGTTTTCAAACGTAACCTATGCCGATTACAGTAAAGAAACAATGAGATGATAGATCCGCAATGTTATTGCACACGGCGTAGTGATAACACCTACAACTAAAGAGTAACTGACTAGAACCCCATTCAGCAAAAGTACATGCAGTTATAGAGATGCTATTACATTATACTATATCAACTATCAATTTGGTGCCGATGCAAATTTTGCAAGTTAGGTCACATTAATTTTATTAGCAAGTAAGTAATCACTACTAGGTATGACAGAAGAGCCAGAAGAAGAACTCAGGACAGGCGCCACATGTACAGTAGTAGATGTATGGGAGTTGTTAGGCAGAAGGTGGTCGCTTCACATTTTGAAAAATCTAAAAACAAAAGAAGTGATTAGGTTTAACGAACTCAAAAGATCGCTGCCCGGCATCAGCAGTACAGCAGTACAGTACTATCTGAGCGGCTGCTGGAACTAGAGCGTGAAGGGCTTGTGACAAAGAAGATCTACCCAGAGGTGCCACCAAGGGTAGAATATAGTATCACGCCTCAGGCAAGAGAGCTCGGAGTGATAATAAAAGATCTGGCGCGTTGGGCAAACAGGTGGAAGCGCCCAGAAATAAAGCCACTCGCTGCGCAAAAGAAAAGTTAGGGCAGCTTTTGGAACCTCCTGCCGTCATTCGCGGTGACCACCCCTATTTCCACAATAGGCTGCTCACCAAGTGCCCTTTCTATCGCTTTGTTGCTTAGTGCTACAGCCTGCTCAACGCTCATGTCTGCACTATACTCGCTCTGTACTACGTCTATTGCTGCATCAGCTGACCTGCCTATTGCAAAACCAGAGCCGCGGAAGAATGTCCCGCTCGGGTCAATCTGATAAAGCTGCACACCAGTCTGGTCAATCCCAGCTATTATCACAGATGCAGCCTGTGGCCTAACTGCATACACAGTGTAATTGTGCAGGAACGATCCCAGATGCTTTGCAAGTGAGCCAACATCTATTGGACTTTCAAAGTTTAACCGGTGCTTTTGTGCCTCAAGTCTCAGCTCATCTATCAGTTGAAGTATGTCTCCAATATATCCTGAGCCCGTTGCGCCTATATGCCCATCGACTACAAATATCTTTTCTGCCGGGTCTATCAGCGGCCTGACAGGCTTAATGTGGCTCGCCAGGAGCGCAAATGTCGGTGTCTTGATTCCTATTGTGGTTGATCCTCTATTTACTGCCTCAAGGGCGCTATCAACTAACACCAACCGGCCTTCGGGCCCATAATAGTACGGGTACCTTCCTCCAGTAGCAGCAATGCTTCCTCCTCCAGCTGCTGTTTCAGCCATCCCCTACTTTTTCACCTCCAATGTTGCCAAAAGGTGTGGGATCGTAAGAACTTCAATGCCGTTGCCGGAGCCAGGATCCCGCTCCATAGCTGCAGCCACTGCTTTTGTAGCCACAGCCTCCGCCTGTTCATTTGTGATTTCTTTGTGGTACGTACTCTCAAGCACCCCATAGGCAATGGGCGAGCCTGAGCCTGATGAGGCAAAATCTTCACTTGTTATTGCCCCACTCATATCTGCTGCATAAACATGCCCGCCTTCTTGGTCAACACCGGCGACTAATAGTTCGACAAAATAGGGCTGATAGTTCTTTAGGCCTGAGTACGCAAGGTTTGCGATCAATCTTGCTGATTCTTTGGTCGTGAGTGGAAAGCCTCTCCGCAGCTCCATGAGCTTGCGCTCTGCCTTGGCTACTTTAATCAAATACTCCGCGTCGGATAATTGTCCCGCTATTGCCACCGCAAGTGTGTCATCTACCTTGGCTATCTTTTGCGTTATTTTTGAGCCAATGAAAAAGCCCTTGCTTGCACGCTTGTCAGAGCCCAGTACGACTCCTTCTTTGGTCTTGATACCAACGATTGTAGTCATTTCTGATAGTAGTATAGAAAGATAGGGGATTAATTGACCTGTATTACTGGAAATAAGTCACAGCTCTTCATGTCCCCATTAACTCCTCATAAATCAAATTTGAGTAGTCGGTGTCTTGTGGCAGGGACTTTCCCGGCTCGCTTGCTTCTGACATGCTGTCTTTGCACTGGATTGTGAGAGCCATAACCATCGATGTTGTCCTGAATATATTTAGTCAAGATGCTGGGCAAGCTTGATATTGAAAGACCGGGGATATGTGTGTGGTTTCAACACTACTGTCTAGACAAAAACCGCTTCCTTTGCGTCTGCTGCAATAGTCAACCTGTCCCATATTTTTGTCGACTGTCTCGCCTTACCTGTACACCCGATTTTCTGGCCCTTTTTGGTAGACGGCTCGGTTTCCATAGATGTGTTGCTATTACCCCAGTAGCAGTACTTATAACAAGAGCTGTCAACAAGAGGACTATAGTTTCTGACTGGTGCTTTCAAATCCTGCAAAGGGACTAAATCTCTGATAATGGAATCACTTGGTAAAGTTAATTGACTGCACTAGCATCTCGGTGATCCAGTATGTACGCATCAAGCCTGCTCTGCAACGCCCTTGTTATCTGCTCATAGATGGTATACGATCCCACCATCGCTTGCATCTTTTCTTTTTCAGTGAATGCATTGGTCTCTATGACAATATAGTCTGCAATCAATCGAAGGTTGACTTGGAAAGAGCCATCGTCACTTGTCCACTGCAGCGTATAGCCTGTATCGCTCCTTATCATACCTATCCACCTAAGGTTCTTAAACCACCTGCCGATCAAGGGGCGCATAACTTCTGGGGCCTTGACATTGAGCGGGATATATGTCTGCAATAACTGCATATACTCTCTGCCCTTTGGTTTGTGTTGTTGCTGCAACAACTCGATCCTTGACATTGCAGATGCACCGGCCTTGCTGAGCCGGTAACCTACCGGAGACTTTTCAACAAGTTCCATTTCTTCTAGCCTATGGAGCGCCCTTGACAAGCTTTGCTGATGGAGATTCAGCTTACGCATCAAGCCTTTAAAGGAGTAGTTTGATCCAGCTTCATTAAGCAATGTTAAAATCTTGTTATCGTTGTTATGAAAATCGGTCGCGCTTATCGGATCCTGCGAGTTATCGCCTTCTTCTACTAAGATCTGAGCAGCAGCCGACATCGCCTTGCCGTTGACCATCTGCTTTTCCGGTGCAAAGTCCTCTCTAGAGTTCTCCTCCTTGAGGGTTGTTGATTCAGACGGCATGTCGCTTTCCACCTGCATATTACAAGCGCCCCTTCATGATATAAAGTATAAAGTAATCATCTGGAGAGCAGGTAAGTAAATTGCTACTAGTACACCTCAATTGCCTCTTCCTTGAAGCCCATCTGAGCCAATAGACTCTTAGCTGTTTCTCGATGATCTCCTTGCAGGATTATCTGGCCCTCCTTGAATGTGCCCCCTGTGCCAATCTTGGTCTTTAGCTGTTTTGTAATTTCCTTCAAATCTTTTCTGTCCTGAAGCCCCGATATTACGGTGACAGGCTTTCTATATTTTCTGATGTCTTTGGTAATCACTATAGCTGCCTCTTCCTTTTCAATCTCTTTGATCAGCTCGTCCATTGAATCGTAGTCAGACACTGAAATGATTATTGCTGCTCACGCTCAAAAGTGTTTTGATAAAAAAATTTATGGGCGCTCGTCGACCGGAACTGGGAGTTGAAACTGGCGCCCATAGCGATTGATAGTTATCGTTAGCTGGTCATCTACTTGCTTTTTGCGCACTAATGAAGCGATCTCTGAAGGGTCTTTTATCGCATTGCCATCTATTTCCTCGATAATATCTCCTTTTCTCAGCCCTGCATCATCAGCCGGGCTGTAAGGTTCAACTTTTGCAATGAGTGCTCCATCACTCACAGGGAGCCCGTAGTATCGTGCAAGCTGGGGGGTAAGCTTCATTGACGCAACACCAATCCACGGTCGAGTTACCTTACCCTTCTCTATCAATTCTTTCAATATCGACTTGGCGGTATTGATAGGAACTGCAAATCCGATGCCTTGTGCATACGGCATGTTGGCAGTATTGATAGCTATCACTTCTCCCTTAGTATTGACAAGTGGTCCACCTGAGTTGCCTGGGTTGATGGCAGCATCTGTTTGAATTAGCTCAAGCACACCGCTTCTGGTCTGTATGCTTCTATTCAATGAGCTGACTATGCCGGCGCTTACTGCGGGTCCACCAGTTAGCCCAAAGGGATTGCCAATTGCAATCACTATCTGACCTGTCTTTAGGTCATCTGAGTTGCCAAGCTCTGTGGCTTGAAGCGATTGTTCTGATTCTACTTTGAGCACTGCAAGGTCGGTGGTCTCGTCGCTTCCCACAACCTTCCCTCTGAGCACCTTGCCATCAGGCAATGTCACCTTGAGCCGCTCTGCGTCGTCGATCACATGATTGTTTGTAAGGATGTAGCCTTTTTCATCTATAACTACGCCAGAACCTACTCCTTCTACTGGAAATATCCTGAACATCTGGTCATGTAGCATCCTCACACTTGCGATGTTGACTACACTCTTGCTCACTTTCTCCACTGCGCTGATAAGGACATCTTCTGAAAAAGATATCATGCTACTATATTGTAGGATAACAGGTAAATTGACCGGCAATTCTGGAATCCAGTCACACCCCTTGAGCAAGTATGTAAAAGGTCTGATTTGAAATGGCATTAAATGACGTTGTATCAGGCATGCAGGCTACGCTGACTGCTTCATTTATAAAAAAAATAAAATAGCATAGCCTACAACAGATATAATGAAGGAAACGAGGCAAACCCTACAATTCCTTGCAAAGTCTTGCAACGGACATTTGGCAGATTCAAAGTACCAATCGAAATCGACAGTGACGTAAATTATGTAAAAGCATGCGGGTCAATAGTGCTCAATTTAAAATATTTGCATTCGCCGAACAAAAGATACGCGCTGAAGATTTGGCGTAGTCTACACAGAGCTAGAATTAGCTGTGCTACACACTAGAAGACGAAGATAAGCCTTGGCCTCGCATGAACCCCCCTCTTTTTTATGGCCTGTAATGCGCTGCAAACGTATCCGGCTCATTAGAACCAAAGTCGCGCATAAATTGATCTCTGACAAGCCTGCCATATATGACCAAGTCGCGTGCCATCATCCGCAACCTGCTTGACAATCTTGTATTCGCTGTTTCCTGACCTGTGAAGTCCTGTGGACCATTTATCGATACTCCATAGGGCATGCTCCATCCATAGCACTGGCGCACAGCCGTGCGCATCTGATCCATAACTGTGAGGCCCTTCTCATGTGATGCAACGATATATCCGAACACTTTTCCAGCAAACTCTTCATAAAAATGATCCAGGAAATTCTTAAGTGCACCGGACATCGAGCCGTGATAATCGGGCGATGCAAGGATAAAGGCATCAGCCCAAGCTATGGCCTCGGATGCACGTTCTACCTCTTTTGAAGCTGGGGCACTTGGGTCGTACAGGGGCAATACTGTACTACTAAGCTCTAGTAGTCGAACTTCTGCGCCGTGCTTCTTCGCATGCTCGAGTGCAATCTTGAGTGCACGTGTGCTGTATGAACTCTGCCGAGTGCTACCTGCAACTCCTAAGACATTGAATGTATTTTTCATCTCTTACTATTATGGTAATTCCGTGGATTAATCGACCTGCTTTCGCAGGAACTAGTCACACCAACAATTGCTGCTGATAGGATAATATAAT
Organism: Nitrososphaera sp.; assembly: GCA_045809585.1. GTDB lineage: Archaea > Thermoproteota > Nitrososphaeria > Nitrososphaerales > Nitrososphaeraceae > Nitrososphaera. Next base: position 9,886 of record JBJMEE010000124.1, read on the forward strand.
TCCCTAGCAGTTTCAGACTGCATAGGCACAATGGAGGCTGCCTTCGCTATCTCCGACTTGAAGTCAATTCATACTCAGTCTCGCAATCTAAATGATATTGTTCTCGGTTATTCGCATCTTTGACTACACGATGATGCGCTTGGCACACGATAAGCATTCAACGATTACCTGATTTTCGTTCTTATCTATCACTTTGAACTTCTTTGAACCACATGATGTGCAGACAGGGCATGCCCTCTGACCCTTTATCATGCCTCCTGCTACCACCTCTGTGGATTGCTATCCGAGCAGGCCAGCATAGTTATCCTTACTATGCCTCCAACCTGCTGTATTACCTTCGCGACCGCTGGCGGTACCAGATGCTCCCATCGCTTACCATCTTGAATTAGATGCCGAATGTTTGTGCCATTGTACTCATCTTTTTCTGCAAAGTTAGGGTCCTTTATGGCAATGCTGGAGTCTTGATAGAGCGCAAGGTGCTTCACAAAGTCATTGCCCGAATAAAGCACATCAAATGGTGGAACCATTGACCGTAGATAGGCAAGCCATCGAGCATTATTCTCATCGTTTACAATGGGTATGACATAGCATCTTGAGAGATCAATCTCTGCTTCTTTCAATCCCTCATGTATCATCAGCAACCTCTCGCCAGCACTGAAAGGATCCTTGTCGATAAAGTTGAATTGCGCGCTACCGATTATTATCACGAGCTCGTCGCACTCTGTTAGAATCTGCTTTGTAAGTGCCAGGTGCCCATTGTGGAAGGGTTGGAAACGTCCCAACATGAGTCCGCGTCTTGTCATTGTGGCTTGCCTAGCTTATTCTTCCACTGCTCTATTTCCTTTGCTTCTATCTTGCGAAAGATCGGCTCTATCTTGCCAAGTTCATGGCCTGTAGGAATTGCTCTGATGTTCTTAGCTGACTCCCACATCTGTTGGTGAACGCTGCCACCTCCAAACTTGAGCTGGGCCCAAATTTTTTCACATGAAAAGGGGATAAATGGTTCAAGTAAGATTGCCAGGCTTCGTACTGCGTTCACAGAGATGTAGACTGTTGTATTTGATGTATCCTTGTTTGACCAAGGTGAGTTTGTCTGGAAATAATGGTTCATGTAATTGCTATATTTTAGGATCCTCCTGAGCGACTTGTCTATCTCGTTGCTTGACAGCAGTCTGCCTGTTTCATCCACTGCTGCCGCTAGCTCTTTTTTAACAGAATCATCAATGTGGGATGGTTTGGGCACTACGCCTCGAAACGATTTTTGCGTGAACGAAAGGGCCCTATTTATGAAATTGCCGATGTTGGCTATCAGCTCATTGTTTATTCTTTCATAGAATGCATCAAAGTCAAAATTCAGATCATCTTGTGAGTATGTAACTACAGATGCAATGTAAAATCTCAAATAGTCAGCGTTAAACGCAGAAGTAAAGTCCTTTAGCCCAATATACCAGTTTCTACTCTTTGATATCTTTTGGTTTTGCAGCATAAGGTGGCCCCTTGTAGGGATATAGTCTGGAAGCTTGTATTCTGAATTGATGCCAAGACGTATTGCCGGCAAGAAGAGGTAGTGGTGGTAGATAATATCCTTGCCAATAAAATGATAAATTTCCGATTGGTTCCAGAAATTCTTGCCATTGCCCCCTCTGTCATTTTCAAACTTGGCAAGCGACGAGATGTAGCATAGGTGGTTATCGAACCAGCCATAGAATACCTTATCCTTTGCCTCGGGCGGGGGTATTGGCACGCCCCACGAGAGGTCACGGGTGATGTCCCAATCCTGCAAGCCTTCATTTATCCAGTTGATGACATAGTTTTTGACGTCTGGCTGCAAGTTCTGGTTCGACAAGAGCCACTCTTTCAGTTTCTCTTCAAGGCTTGATAGACGGAAAAAGTAGTGTTTGCTCTCCTTTTTGACAGGAGGTCTGCCGCATATTGCACACTTGGGATCCAGTATCTGATCAGGGACCCGGCCACACTTTTCACACAAATCTGAATATTGGTTTTCTGCATTACAGTAAGGGCATCTGCCAAGTACGTATCTATCGGGTAGAAATTTATTGTCATAGGTGCAGTAGAACTGAATTACGTTTTGGTCGTAAATGTAGCCATTTTCGCGCAATTGTTTGAAAACGTACTGGACAAACTCAACGTTTTCTTTAGAGCTTGTCTTGTAAAAAAAATCAAACGAAATATCTAATGATTCAAAATCTTCTTTATCCCGCCTGTTCCAGTACTCAACATAATCTCTGGGGCTCTTTTTCTCCTTCTCTGCTCTTATCAAAATAGGAGTGCCAAAATCATCAGTAGCACAGATATGGTAAGCCTTCAACCCTTTGAGTCTCAAAAAGCGCGTGAAAATATCTGCCGGTAGGTAGGTGGAGGCTATATGACCTAGATGTATCTCGCCATTTGCATACGGGAGCGCGCTTGTAATAATTGCGCTTTTGATACTGCTGCTGCTATTATCCGGCATTACAGTTGCATTCAATGCACAGCATTTTAATCTAACTGGAGTGCTGGTAGTGCTCTTGCTCCTCAATCATTTGATCTATTCTGATGTCCATTGAGTCAAGTGCATAACTTCCAACATCCTGATCTATTTGTTCTGGTACGCCATGCACTTTTACTTCCATCTTGTCATGGTTTTTTGCAATGTATAAAATAGATAGCAGCTGATTGGCAAATGACAGAGCCATCACTTCCGGAGGATGGCCTTCAGCAGCAACTAAGTTGACCACTCTTCCCTTTGACAGCAAGAATAATCTCCTTCCATTAACATCAAAGCGCTCGATATTCGGATTAATCTGTACAGGTTGGCAGCTGCTGATACCATAAAGGCTCTTAATATCGATCTCGACGTCAAAATGGCCCGCGTTTGCTAGAATGGCAGCATCCTTCATCTTGAGAAAATGCTCCTTCCTTATCACGCACGTCTGACCCGTGCATGTTACAAAAATGTCGCCTGCAGGTGCAGCATCTAACATTGGCATTACCTCAAATCCATCCATCTTGGCTTCAATTGCTTTTATAGGATCCACCTCTGTGACAGTCACTATGGCGCCCATACCCCTTGCCCGAGTTGCTACGCCCTTGCCCACCCAGCCGTAGCCGCATACAACGAGGTTCTTGCCTGCCAATAGTATGCCAGTTGCACGCAGTATGCCATCAAGGGTGCTCTGTCCAGTTCCATGTCTGTTATCAAAAAGGAATTTTGTACGCGCATTGTTGACTGCTATAACGGGATAAATCAGCCTGCTGGCCCTTTCTAATGCAACAAGTCTCTTTACCCCTGACGTTGTCTCCTCGGTGCCACCTTGTATGCCCTTTGCCTTTTGCTGATGGGCCATAGAGTGAAGGTCACCTCCATCATCAGTCACTATGACCGGTTTAAATGCAAGTACATTGCGAATGCACTGCTGATATTCTGAGTCTGTCTCTCCGCGCCAAGCGTACACATTAAGCCCCATGTTGTACAGAAAAGCTGCAATGTCATCCTGAGCCGACAAGGGATTTGCTGAACAAATCGCTATGTCAGCACCCAAACTCTTTGCAGCCATCGCAAGAACTGATGTTTCTTTTGTCATATGAAGACAAAAGCCAAGCCGAAAACCTGTCAGCAACTGACTGCTCTCATTCTTTGCTCTTATCTTTTCAATTATGCCCATGTGACTGGTGGCCCACTCATATGATCTTCTTCCCTTGTCTGCAAGAGTGCTATCCGCTATTTTGCCAGCCACGGTTTACAAGTGATGGAACATGCAATAAAAGCTACTGGTTTTCGTATTCTTCTTCGCGGAACCTTGCTCTTCCCCTCCTTATGATAGCAAAGAGTGCAATTATTATTGCTATCCACACTACGCTTAGCATGATGTTGGTAAAACTGACATAGAGGTACGGCATTGCATCGATCATATCTTGCTGAATTGTCTCTAGCGACACATGAATGTCCAGCATGCCAGAATTGTATTCAGCACTATAGGGCTCCATTGATGCTATTGAGTTGGCGCGGATCACAACGTCGTTAAGATTATCTTGTATGAGTGTTAAGTCTGTTTTTGCAGTCGGAAAGGCCCATACCGGATTGCCACTCTCTGGGAGAGCCATCTTCGCCTTTGACACAAAGCTTGCCAGATCTTCAGGAGTTTGGGCAGCCTGGGCCCTTTTTAGGTACCCTAGCGCACTGTCGACAGGGTAAACGGCCTGCTGGTATCCGTAAAGGGCCATTGCTATTCCAAAAATCATAAGAGCCAGAACACCGGCCATCATGAGTCTATATGACGATGTCATGCCGGAATTGATATGCTATAGCACTGCTGGAGATATTTAGATGTGGCGGAGGTCCAGTGGTGCTGTCCGATAACCAATTTATAGCCAGATCGATTACAACCAGCTGTTAATTGACATTTGTCAAGGTCGCCCAGCGGGGTGAAATTAAAGAGAACAGCGGAAAGGAGCTTTACATCAACGGCACAAGAATTGCGCTTTTTTATGCAAACGGTAGGTACTATGCAATTGAGGCACTATGCCGCCATCAGGATGGCTCGCTCGCTCCTGGCAAGATAGACGGCGAAGTCATCGAGTGTCCTCTGCATTCGTGGCACTACAACATTAAAACAGGAGAGTTGCTTGACTACCTTGAAGGTGTAAAGCTGCTGACCTACAATGTAGACGTTAGAGGAAACGATATTTACATCGATGCCTAGCAAAGTAAAAAACAGGGGCAAGTCCACCCCAAATCGCGACAGTGAAATTATACAATACACTCAGCCGGCAAGTTGAGGAGATAAAGCTGCAAAACCCCTCACTGAGGATGTATATTTGTGGAGTCACAGTATATGATAACTCTCACATTGGCCACGCAAGAACAATCATTGTGTTTGATGTTTTGCGCCGATATTTGCTCTCAAAAGGCTATAAAGTAATTTTTGTACAGAACTTTACTGATGTAGATGACAAGATAATTAACCGCGCAAAATCAGAGGGCAAGAAGGCAGAAGAAATATCGAAGAGATACATTGACAGATACTTCAATGACTTTGACAGCTTAAATGTAATGCGGGCAGATTACCAGCCAAAGGCCACCGATCATATAAAGGAAATGATCCAGCTAATTGATGGCCTGATTAAAAAGGGACATGCCTACTTGACGCCCAATGGTGTGTATTTCAGAATCAAGTCATTTCCGGGGTACGGCAAGTTATCAAAAAAGTCACTTGAGGAGCTAGAGGCAGGCGCGAGGATCGAGATCGATCCCTCAAAAGAGGACCCACTTGACTTTGCGCTCTGGAAGTTCTATTCAGATGAGACGGTATGGTCAAGCCCTTGGGGTAATGGGAGGCCAGGCTGGCATATAGAGTGTTCTGCCATGTCGCGCAAATATCTCGGCGATACATTTGAGATCCATGGCGGCGGACACGATCTAGTTTTTCCACACCATGAAAATGAGATAGCCCAGTCAGAATCATACACAGGCAAGCAGTTTGCCAAGATATGGGTTCACACCGGTATGGTTACTATCAATTCACAAAAGATGAGCAAGTCACTTGGCAACATTGTTACAATAGAGCAGGCACTGAAAACATGGGGAGCAAATGCCCTCCGCCTTTACTGCCTGTCCATACACTATTCAAAACCTCTTGATTATACTGACGAATTGCTAAAAGAGTCAATCCAACGCTGGCGCCAAATAGAGACATGCGCCTATGAACTGTCCCTTGCAGTCGGCAGTGGTGGCGAGATTGATTCCGTGCAGAGCATATGCGATGAATCGATGCAAGCTTTTGAAGCCGCAATGGACTATGACATGAACACATCGCTTGCAGTTGCAGAATTAGTAAAGTTTGTAACGAAGCTCAATAGGTATATTGCAGCAGACAAGCTAACAAAAGATATGGCTGATGGTGCACTGCCTACTCTTAACAAGATGATGGACATTATGGGACTTAAAATTGTAGAAGCTAGCGAAAAAGAAAGGGAAGAAATTGAGGAAGTAGTGGTACAACGCAACAAACTACGGGCTGAGAAAAAATTCGCAGAAGCAGATGAAATCCGGAAGAAGCTATCAGAGCGCTCCGTTGAGCTGTTAGATCACAAGGGACGTACAATATGGGTGAAGAGGGAAAAGTCCGAATAGTCAGATTTTAGTTTTTGTGCATGCGAATGCTTTTTCCATCTAATGAGCCTGTTTTATACCTGCATTTAGAGTAGCGATGATGAATAATATGCGGATAGTATGTAAATTAATTCAGTAAATGAATTCAGTCAGAACCCTTGAGCCCATCGCAGCTCTGGCAGATGTTATAGACGCTGTCCATCTTCCCTCCTTCTCATCAACAACTTGAAGTTGAAGGGCAAAAGTTATTGGCAAATACAGTAAGGTGGAAGCATCGAGAGTGCCATAGTGCCGATAAAAAGAAGATGAGATCAGCGTCTGTCTTTTTCCTCTCTTATCTTCTCCAAGTCTTTCTGCAATAATTCAATAGTTTTTGGTATCTCTTTTTCTGCACAATCTATGCAGATCTGCTGCAGGGAAAGTGGGTAGGTGAAATATTTCACATTCAGTCCAATATCGCGCTTGCATGACACACATTTTTTCATCTTATAAGGGTCAGTATTCTTGATAATCAAACCTCGACCACTTCGCCTTGGCCAGGCGCGTGCGCGTCATAGCCATACTTTTCCTTTATCTCTTCGGCAAACTTGATGCATGATGGGCCATCGCCATGCACAGTCAGGACCTTTGGGTTGCCTTTGACACGATCCAAGATTTCAAAAAGCTCGCTCCTGCTATTGTGGCCAGAAAATTCAAAGCGCTTGACATCTGCGTAGCATTTCCTTATCTTGCCATCAAAGTTGGCAACACGCTTTTCTAAGAGCATTCTGCCCGGTGTGCCTTCACCTTGGTAGGATACAATCGCAATGCCATTCTTCTCACTGTTGGCTATCTGCTGTGTATAAAATATTGCAGAGCCTCCGACCAGCATGCCTGCAGGCGAAATTATTACGCAGGGCTCCTCTACCACCTTGCGCCTCCTGCTCCAGCCCTGTATCCACTCGGCCTCCCCGATGGCGCGTCTGAACATTTCTGCATCCTTGAGGAATGCGGGATGGCGACTCATGATCTGATTTGCTTTGAGAGCCATGCCGTCCATCACTACCTTGTGCTTGAAATTGTAGGCCTTGAGCACACATGCTATTTCCTGTGCGCGCTCCACTGAAAAAGATGGGACAAATAGAGTTCCACCACGACCTATGACTTCGTATGCAAATTCAATGAGGTCCTTTTCAGCTTCTTCCCGGGGTTGCTGTTCTGACTGCGAATAGGTGCTCTCTATTATCATTAGATCAATTTCACCAAAGTCAAGGTCTGCAGGACGCAAAAGTTTTGAGCCACGCGTATTGATGTCACCACTATAGAATAGTTTCTTGCCTTCATGTTCTACTACAGTAGTTGCGCCACCCACGACATGACCTGATTCGTGGAGCGTCACCTTGGCGTTATTTACAAGGTAGGGTTCTCTATATTGCAGATTCTTGGAGTTCTTGAGCATCGTCATAACATCGATGTATTCAAATGGCAAATAAAACCCCGAGAGCTTAATCATATCTTCAATGAGCAATTCAGAAAGCTCAAAAGTTGGGAGAGTGCCGAGTGCCGGAATTTCTGTTGAGCCCGATAGGTACAACGAAGGAACAAAGCCGGAGTGATCAAGGTGTGCATGGGTGATGACTACAGCATCAACTTCCTTGGGCTTGACGTGCATTGGGAAAATGGGCTCACGTTTAAGCAGGACGCCATAGTCCATCAGTATGTTGGTGTGGTCACAGTTGACGAGAAATGCCGAGCGGCCGACCTCCTTCGCCGCTCCCAAAACCTTAACTTTCAATTTGTTATTACTATATAGATCTCTCAGCAATACTCACTTTAAATCTTGCTAATTCCATTGCACCTGCCACATTGGTTCTAGCATTGCAGGATTTTCCAGTTTTTGTAAATATCCATATCCGCATTCATCAAGTACGGATTCAAACTCATACCGGTCATTGGAAGGAGATTCTTTTTCAAGCTGCCTTTTGAGCGCTGCTTTGACGCTACAAGTTTTTTGTGGCTTGGCATACACATACCAAAGGTTGTGTGCTCCCCGCATCTTAGCAAGCTCGGTTCGCCTGATGTCTGGTATTTTCGTATAGTACCGATTCATGAGCTCCGTGTTGACATCCTCCCATGAAGGAGTCCTCCACCACGCCACCCTTTGAAAGCCATGACCGTCGAATTCAGCTTCTAGGCTGATGCCCTGATCAAGCGTCGTGAGGATAATATCGGTGCTACGAGCAATTGAATTGCGAAAGTCTTGACCTGGCTCCATCCAACCCACGAAAATTATGTCGTATTTTTTGTCAATCCAATGAGCGTCGGCAATGCTAATATAATCTGGCTTGAGAACTCCAAGGCCATAAAAAATCCCGGCGTCCTTTTCGATTCCTTCCGCGCTTGGAATAAAATTCCGTACCCGTCTTAGGAAATCTCCATAGCCACATCCTACATCGAGGTATTTTGGATTACTTGAGATTGCCTTTGCAACAGCGACCGTGCGCAGTACATCGACCTTCCTGTATGCAAAGTAAGACCCTTTAAAAAAAGGGAAGATGTAGCGCCCATGGTTTGGTGACCCCGTGTTTGCGATAAATTGGGCCAGCTCATCCTTAGCCTTGCTCAGATCTTCGAGATTAAATGGCATTTAGTCAAACTTCACTTCCCATACCTTCTTGTTATTTGCAAGTGCGGGCAGCTCCTCCATGTAATGGAAGCCGCATTCGTCAAGGACAGACTCAAAATCAAATCTGTCATTTGGATCTTCTACTTTTTTCAACCACCATTGCAAGCCTGACTCGATCCTAGCCGTAAGTTCCGGCTTTGCATATACATACCAAAAGTTGTGGGCAGTGCGCAATTTTGCTAACTGCTGCTTCTTGGCTGAGTCAACTGAGTGCGCATAGTAGCGGTTCATGAGCTCTCCGTTTACATCTATCCACGACGGCGTTCTCCACCACGCCACCCTTTGAAAGCCAAATTCCTCATATTCGCAGCCAGAGCTTATGCCGCATTGGCCCCCTGTATCAAAGGTTGTAATAACACACTTGGAGCATTTGGCCACGAACCTCCGAAAGTCCTGCCCGGGCTCCATCCAGCCTACAAATGCTACATCGACTGGCTCAGTCAAATCCTCGGCAGACATCAGGTCAATGTAATCCGGCTTGGAAATCTGAAATGCATAAAAGATACTTCCATATTTTTCGATCCCTCTTGCATCAGGCAAGATCTGTCTCACTTTATCGAGAAAATCTCCATAGCCGCAGCCGATATCGACATAGCTTGGATTGGCAGAAATTGCCTTTGCAATCGCTACAGTCCGTAGTACATCTACCTTACGGTATGCGAAATACGAACCCTTGAAAAAAGGGAAGATGTAGCGCGCGTGGTGGAGAGGTGGATTGCTATCCAGAAACTGCCGGTAGGCTTGATACGCATTGTGCAGCTCATGAATTGCAAAGGGCACAAGCCTGTTGTTTTTTCTTAATCTTTATATTTCTAATGCGTTGCAGAAGTTATCACATTAATCTATAACGGTGTTTTGCAGAACCGAAAACCCTTAATAAGTTGGTTCTTACCTTGTTGGTATGGCTAGAAAATTTGAAGAATGGTGGAATACTGTTCCAGCTGACTTGAAGCAAAAAGCTCGCAAAGGTGACGAATCAAACAAGCCCCTGCTCAACCAAATTAACTATGTTCTTCTGCATCTTCATTTGGCAGGCAAGCATGACGCCAAGCCAACGCATGATGAGCTGAAGGATTGGCTACAC
>JBJMEE010000125.1:0-2821 GCA_045809585.1 Nitrososphaera sp.
TGATAAACTAAAGGATCTTGTGGCCTCCGAACCTTGGCAGGTTCGTTATATTCTGCGTGTATTGCCAGTACAGGTTGTCGTCCCCACCCGGCTTGACACAATCAGACAGGCAGCAAGAAATCTCACTCCAAAAATCGGTAATGACACCTTCAGGGTAACGGTTGAAAAAAGGCACAACTCTCTTGGTTCGATGCAAATTATAAAGGCGATAGCAGGCCAGATCAATAACAAGGTTGATTTGGAGAATCCTGGCTGGGTTATCCTAGTACAGGTACTTGGGGGGTTGACGGGATTATCGGTCCTCAGGCCCCATCAGGTTTTTAGCTCTGTAATTGAAAAGCGTAAGTGATTTTTATTTTATTAATATTGCTGCCTTTTCCAAAAGGTATTGTAGAACTTCGCTCTCGTCCAATTCATTGGGAAGACCGAGCATGCTTCCAAGCTGGATCCTCTTCTCTTTGCTTGGCTTTAGCACAGAGTCATTCAAGTCAAACTTGCTTTTAATCTGGCTTTCAAATTGGCGTAACGATTCGCTCTCCTGTGAAAAGGCAATAAAGCATCCGGCGCTATCCTTCTTCAAACCCGCCCTTCTGATTGCTTCTTCAATTTGGTTTGTACCTGTGAGCCGAATTAGCAGTTCCATTTCAGGACTGTTTGTAAGCATGATTTTTCTTTTTTCTGCTTCCAGCGCTATTCTAAGTACTCCTACCAAATGTTCTTCTCCATAGACTACATTGGCATTTACTGCCTGTATCGAAACATTGCCGTGTCCCTCACGTAGCGTATCGACGAGTTTGCCTGGATCGCTCACGATCCTCAAAACACCTGTAATTAATAGGTGATAGTCATCAAGCATGTAATCCATTCCCCCGTGAACAACAGTGACGATGGTAACCTTATCGCCGCTTTTTACCGTAGTGTTATGTCCCTGAAGTGAAGCAGAATCGACGTCATTTAATGTGACTATTAAGTTACCTCTTTGCAAGAGGTGGGGCTCAGCTGAAATCGTTGTTAAAAAGTCCAAAATTTCTGAGACCGATGCACTGGGTCGGTCAAGATTCACCGCAGGTTTGCCGACTGCCTTTTTCGCTCCACCAAGCAGCCTTATAGTTATCATTCTTCCGCTTCTTCATCGGTTTCTCCCACAGCAGACGCCATTGAAGCTTTTTCTTGTGCAGCTTGCTTTCGCAAATGTGAGGTAATGTAGCCGGCTAGCTCGTTCCTTAGGACCTTCGATCTGATGATGGCTACGTCGCTGATGACGTTCTTATTAGCGTTAAAATCAAGCCCAAATTTATCTGGATACCTTTCCATCAGCTCAGTAGATATGCGTTTTATCCTGTTCATACAATAGGGAAGGCAATATCAAGGATATTTTATCTTTGTTATGTTTATGCAAGATAGGCCTTGGAATTGTTCTGCAGCATCTCTACTGTCTCATTATAGGATATACCAATGGTATATGCAGCTGATGAAACAACGCTGACTAGACAAGAAGTGGAAATGGCTGGCTTGTTCTCAAAGCACCTAGAGTATTGTACTGGACCATCAGTTTCCACCAAGATGCGATCTCTGTCTGTGTTTTTCAAGAGCACCTTTTTGTCTTCTGAGTATACGAGCGGAGGACCGTATGATACGTACAGTCCGCTATCCATAGATTTTGCCAATTGTTTCTTACTGCCTGCAAACCAATGCAACAATGCACTTTTGATATTATATGACGGTAGTATTTCTAAGATGGCATCGAGCATTCTTCTAGAATGAATCGATACAGGTCTGCTCGTTAACTCTGCCAGCTCAAGCATTGCACCAAAGACTTGCTCTTGCCGCTTGATAGGCACGTCATATGTGCTATCAAGACCGATTTCACCGACACCGTCTATTGATTGCAAGTTAGACCTGAAGATTTCTCTGAACCTGTCTAGATCTTCCCTACCAGAAGCTTCTGGATGTATTCCAATAAATTGCTTGACCACGTTGCGGTGTGCATTGAATAGGTCAAAACTTCTAATTGTGGTTTCTACATCCACTGTAACAGAGCATGCGATTATTTTCATCCTATCCAAGCTCGATACGATATGATGCACATATCCTGAATAGCTGTTGTCCGTGAGATGGATATGAACATCAAAGAGCAATGATATATGACGAAGACGAATCATAACATAAATATTTATGAATCTCACTGCAGAGACTGCTTACACTTGTCAAGGTAAAAACCACCACTTTGGAACTACCTGGAAATAATTACAGCAGAAGAGCCTTAGGCATTACTAGGCAGAGAGTGATCCGGGACACTTTGCACACCAAGAATTGATACTACATTTCTTACTCAAAAGTGGCGTTGGACTGCAGGCAATGTCAGGCAGGTTTTCTATTATTACAATACAGTATCATGACTATTGCCAAGATGGCCTGCTTTCTCGAATTGGTGCTGCTGCCTAGAACATTGGAATAGGTTAATTAATAAAAGTACAAGTACACTTTTAATATAGTTATGTCAGGTATTGCCTATGTCTTCTGGACCTGAGTTTGGCCTCGCGGCGATGTATCGTGTCATGAAAAAATCTGGCGCAGAGCGTGTTAGTGATGATGCAGCAGACGAATTAAGAAAGGTTCTGGAAGAGGTCGCAGGGAGGATTGCCAAGCAAGCAGTAGACCTTTCTTTGCACGCTGGAAGAAAAACAATCAAGCCTGACGACATTAAATTTGCTGCAAAGAACGTCATAAGGCTTTAGCCAGCGACATTCTAATCAAATATTTGCCAGTGCAAGCAACTAGAGGGCCTTTATGTCATATTAAAAAGTTGATGCTGATTATT
>JBJMEE010000126.1:0-13547 GCA_045809585.1 Nitrososphaera sp.
ATCATCAATAACCAGCATATGTGGTCTGAGACTAGCCATAATTTCCTATCAAGTGATGATTCATACACAGGAATCAGGATGTCTACTCTGACAAAATTCTTATCCATGGATATCAAAGGGTCTATCGACTGTGCGCCGATCGAGAAAACGAATATCAACAGAAACACAAGGATATGGAGTTTCAAAAAGGGAAAGTCATGATTCTTCAAGATTCTATAGTCGTAAACTTTACAGACAGAGCACAACAAATAGCGGAGAAACTAATAGTGATGGTAAATATGAAGAGAATCATATAGAACCCCAAAACTTAAACAAACTGTTTTGTAAGAGCAGCGAAAAGATGGACGAGCTACCTGAATATAGTGTTCACCTTATGGTTACCTCCCCTCCATACAATGTTGGCAAGGATTACGATCAAGATTTGAGTATGAAAGAATATCGAAGCTTGCTGAAGCAAGTTTTTAAAGAGACGTTTCGTGTACTTGTGCACGGTGGCAGAGCTTGCATCAATATTGCAAATTTAGGAAGAAAACCGTACATTCCATTGCATAGCTACATAATCGAAGATATGCATGAGTTAGGCTTTCTTATGCGTGGCGAGATAATTTGGAATAAGGCTGCAAGCTCTGGAGTTTCGACTGCGTGGGGAAGTTGGCAATCTGCATCTAATCCGATATTGAGAGATGTCCATGAATATGTGCTAATCTTCTCTAAAGGAAGTTTTTCTCGCAGTTCGCATAACAAAGAAAATACTATAACAAGGGATGAATTTCTTACATTTACAAAGAGCACCTGGGATTTTCCTGCAGAATCTGCAACACGTGTTGGTCATCCAGCTCCTTTTCCAATTGAGCTTCCATACCGTTGCATGCAGCTTTATACATTCAAAGATGAAGTTGTGCTAGATCCATTTTGTGGTATAGGTTCCACATGTATTGCCGCTATAAAAAGTGGAAGGCAGTTTGTGGGATATGATGTAAACAAACAATATGTAGATATAGCAAATAGAAGAGTTAATCACTTGTTGTTACATTAGGTCTGTCTTAATGTAAGTAGTATTCTAGTCAACTTTTTTGTATACCCATATCTTTCAGTTGACGGAGCAATGTATTTTTACACTTACGGAAAATAAGACCAACAATCTGATTCAACAGATCAAGTTATTCTAGTATAGAAGGGAAAGAGGCTTTATAGAGTTTGTTGGCAGGGCAAGCACAAGTCAAAAAATGGTCAGTTATGGTCAATAATATCCCTACCATTAGCAATGCACGAACAGGCGTAGGATGACAACAAGAAGTATCTGATTGTCTTGTACATTCCTGCTAAATAATAAGAACAGAAAGGTAGAAAAGAGCCTTCCTTTGAATTAAGACCAGTATAAATGCCAATCACAGATGCAACAAAGAAACAGATTGCACAGCAGCGCAGGTTGTTCTTCAAGATATGCTTCAAGTGCGGATCGAAGAATCCTATCTCAACTACAAGATGCAGGAAGTGCCACGGCAGCCAAATGAGGCTAAAGAATAGGACGCTGGGAGCCAAGAAGTAACTAAAGCCTCACTGTCTTTTAGAGTATCTCCTAATATTTTGTGAGTTCAACCATTCGATATAAGCAGTCTCAACAACCTAAATAATCTCTCCTTCTTCTAGAAGTAATTGAGAAGAACCACTTATCTACTATCAGCATTATTAGTTATACGAATGTTAATTGTTTGATGATCGACTCCTTTGTAAAATTCAGAAAATCCTTTTTGACGATTTCATGCTGCTCTGTCATATGCTATAGATTCGCACAGTCTGAATAGTTCTCTGATGGATCAAAAGTGGATGGGGAGAGATTTGAACTCTCGACCACCTGTGTGTGAGACAGGTATCCTAACCATACTAGACCACCCATCCGCCTTTTTGTGGTCTTGGCACAAGGATAATTAATACTATGTCCCTTCATTGAAACCTTCAAGGTATGCCTTTTGTGGAGATGTTAGCGAATCGATCTCGATGCTCATTGACTGCAGCTTGGCAAGTGCGATTTCCTGATCTTGGCTCCTGTCGATATCGTATACTAACGGCTTCATAGTATCCCCTTGGTGTGCTAGCTTGATTACTGATAAGAACTGATTGGCAAAGCTCATATCCATGACCTCTGAGGGGTGGCCTTCTGCTGCAGCCAGGTTTACGAGCCGACCCTCTCCGAGCAGGTATATCCTGCTGCCATTCTTTAGATTATACTGCATTATGTTTTCGCCGATCTTATTTTGCTGTACGGCCTGTTTTTCAATCGCCGGTATAGAAATTTCAACATTAAAATGACCTGCATTTGCCAATATTGCACCGTCTTTCATCTTGGCAATGTCGTTGTCAATAATAACATCCTTGCAACCTGTTGTAGTGATGAAAATATCGCCTATTTCAGCTGCCTTTTCCATCTTGGCCACAGAATAGCCGTCCATCTTGGCTTTGAGGGCAGCTATTGGATCAACCTCTGTAACAATGACATTGGCACCAAGGCCCGCCGCACGCCGGGAGATACCTTTGCCCACGTGGCCATAGCCAGCAACAACCACATTCTTACCGGAAATTAGAACGTTGGTTGCGCGTATTATACCATCCAAGGCTGACTGGCCAGTTCCATAAACGTTGTCAAAGTCGTGCTTTGTTTCAGCATCATTAACAGCAATAATTGGATACATTAGCTTGCCAGCCTTTTGCATAGCCCGCAACCTAATGACTCCTGTCGTCGTTTCTTCAGTGCCTCCTTTTATCGAGTTAGAATTTTTCTTGTGCATTTCAACAGTCAGATCTGCGCCGTCGTCAATGGTGATGTTTGGTTCGATCATCATAGCAGAATGGATATCATCATAATATTCCTGCTGCGTCACGCCTCTGCTTGCAAATATCGAAATACCTTCATCCCGAGCTAGGGAGGCAGCGACGTCATCCTGTGTGCTCAACGGATTGCAGCCACACCATGACAGCTCAGCGCCGGCAGCTTTGAGAGTCCTAACAAGGACTCCGGTTTCCTTTGTAACATGTAGACAACCTGCAACCCTTATCTCTCTGAGAGGCTTAGTCTTTTCGTATTTCTGACGCAGTGCAACCAGTACAGGCATGTGAGCTTCTGCCCAGTCAATACGGTTCTTGCCTTCTTTGGCAAGTGTAGGGTCTTTAATGCGAAATTCCATTCAATTTTGAGAATATTCGCGCCATATATTAGTTCTACAGCAGCAGTCCTCTTGAACGCATGATCTGGGTCACCTGATTGTCGGAGACTGGTCCAAACTCTTCATAAAACTGTCCAACTGATCCGAAATCGTGGGGCATGTGCAGTACAATAACAGAGTCGGACTCCTGTTCTAGCACTTCTACAGATTGAGAGGGGGCGACGGGAACCGCAATAGTAAGACTTGATGGATGATGCTTTCTTGCCCACCTTGCAGACGCAATGACTGTAGCACCTGTGGCAATGCCATCATCAACTAGAATGACGTTTTTGCCTGCAATCATATAAGTAAGATCCGGCCTTCTATATGCTGTAGATCTGCGCCTGATTTCTGCGGCTTGGCGTACCCTTTCGCCTTCGATATAGTCTTGTGGTATTCGCAGCGCATTTACGATATAGCTATTAATGTATGAGGTGCCGTCCTCCATCACTGCTCCTATCGCAAGCTCTTCATTTTCCGGCGCGCCTAGCTTTCTTGGTATCACGATGTCAAAGTCTGCGGTAAGCTCCTTGGCTACAATATCTGCTAGTATGACGCCTCCGCGCGGAATGCCAAGTACTATCGCAGGGGTATGCCCATTCTCCGCCAGCCTTTCTGCAAGGAGATTGCCCGCATCAATCCTATCGCGGAACTTCATATTTTGATTTCTCCACTTACTGTTTTAAGTCTTGGTTGTTATAGGCATTGCAATAGCAGGAAATGGCAGGAACACTTTCAATATCTGGAGCCTTGTCATATCAAAACCCTCTAAGCTCGTGGTCCTACTCCTCAGCTCGGCAAAGAATGCAAAAATAAAAAACTTCAATTTGTCTATTTATCCTTATGGCATACCTTCTAAGTTAATTAAGCAAGCCTCTACGAAGAGAGCCTCAACAGGTTATTACGGGTATATTTTGAAGCGCTTTATTGTTTTATCAATGAAGTTTGCCATCACCAGCAACTTAGAGTGGAATCAGCAGAGTCGATTTGTCACAATCATTGCCAGAGCACGTAGAATATCGAGTATACAAGTGTAGATTCGGTACTCTTGTTTAACCTTTGATTTGATTTTTTTCTTATCCTGTGTTATAAAAACATCTAACTACGAAAACTATAATTCAGACGAGGATTGCTCAGGCTTGTGCGCAAGCTTCAGATTGCTGTGATTGGCTACAACAAGGACAGATGTACCAACATTGCAAGCAAGATGGCATATGAAGTGGGCAAAGAAATTGCACATGCTGGTGCAGTACTGATCTGTGGAGGGCTCGGAGGGGTAATGGAATCTGCATGCAGGGGAGCAAAAGACAACGGCGGCACTACAGTTGGTATAATACCGCAGGAGGAATTCTTGTATGCAAATGAATATTGCGACATTGTAGTATGCACTGGCATAGGTTATGCGAGAGATTTTGTCGTTGCATCTTCAGCAGATGGAATAATCGCAGTGGGTGGCGGTGTAGGAACGCTTATTGAGCTAGGTGTAGGCTACATGACTAAGAAGACAATGGTGGCGATATCGGGAAGTGGAGGTGTGGCAGATATTTATGGCGGTAAGTTTTTGGATGAACGCAACAGGGTCTCAATAACTGTTGCAAAAGATGCAAAAACGGCAGTAGAAATGATACTTGCTACTACTGTGAAAGCAAGATCATAGAGACAAGAACTGGTGCTCGAAGAGATAGATGCAGGCTATCAGATCATAAGACAGTATGGGTAGGATCCGCTGGCTTGTTGCTGTAATAACAAAAGTATGTCCCTATTGCTCATAGAAATTAGGGAAGGAGAAATTTGCAAAAGCGATTTGTTAATGCTCCATTTGGAGCATTTCATTATTTCATGCAATACTCTACCAGAATACTCTGCCGTTGGCCACAAGGTGCAACAAAGGCTAGCGATTTGGGCTCATGGATCTAAATGATTAGCCATCTTGCATGTCTGTAATCGTCATGATCTATTCGCTGCACTATATGTTCTCTGAGTCCTTCATCTGATTAATAGGAAGTCTTAGATGTATCGTAAGTAAAATTCAATGACCTCTAATTTTATCGTGTAACTAAATGTTCTTGAGATTGACTACTATCGAAAGAGCTGCTAATCTGGATAGTTGACCAAGTATGGATCAGGATCATAGAACGGCCCATATTTTGCAGCCAAGTCTTGCAGATTACGAACGATAGTCTTGACTCCAAATTCCTGTACCGTGGTGAACAGCTCCTTTTTCAGCCCCATGCCAAGCTTGAGTGCCTTCTCCAAATCTTCTTTGCTACATACGCTGTTTGAAATAAGCCACGCCGCGTTGTTGACAGCCACTCCGATCAGAGTAATTGGATTGTACTTTGCAGCCTCTTGCTCTGTTAGGTTTATGCGCTCGTACTTGTCACCCTTGTATTCATAAAAGCCCTTGCCAGACTTTTGGCCCAGATTCTTTTCGTCAAACATCTGCTTTATCTTGGGATGAGGCCGGATGACTTTCTTGTCTCGAGAATGCATCTCGACAGTCGCTTTGTGTATTACGTCAAGGCCACTATAGTCGGCAAGCTCGAATATGCCCATAGGAAATGATAGCTTGAACTTGACTGCCGAATCTATAGTAGTCATTGGAACATTGTCTCTTTCTTGGCAGTACACAGCTTCGTGAACAAGCGGTATAAAGATGCGGTTGACAATAAAGCCGGCCACATCTTTTTTACAGAGCACTGGATGCTTGCCAATCTTTTGCACAAGACCTGTTGCCATGTCAATCATACTATGGTTCGTTTTGCTGCCCGGTATCACTTCGACTAAGGGCATCAGCTGTGGTGGGTTGAAAAAGTGAAGCCCTATAAAGCGGTCCGGCCTGCTTGTCAGTTCAGCCATTTCTGTGATTGGAAGAGTGCTTGTGTTTGAAGCAAAAAGCGTTCTGCTCTCTGCAAAGCTGTCAACCTCTGCATACACCTTCCTCTTCAAGTTCATGTCCTCTGGCACTGCTTCAATAAGCAGGTCTGCACCCTTGAGTGCCTGCCCCAGGTCAACAACTGGTGTGATTCTAGCAAAGATCTCCTCAGCCTCTGTCTGAGACAGCTTGTGTTTTTCGACTAGCTTATTGAGCGACCATTTTATTTTCTCCATTGCTTTGTCAAGAAAAGCTTGCTCGATGTCGCGCAAGGCTACATTGTAGCCGGCCATTGCAGATACTTGGGCAATGCCGTGGCCCATAATACCTGAGCCAAGGATTGTTATCTTATTGATTGTTGAGAGTGACATTATAATATACACATGGCTTTTGGGGAATTTTTAATGTTGCTAATTGAGCATCATCACCTTTAAAACCATACTTGGCTATAATGTTGTGATAATTGGATTTACAGCGCTTTGTTGCAGATGTGACATCACTCTCTGGCAGAATGTCAGCAGGTGAACCTGAAGAAATAGTGGAGAGAATGAATTTTGTAAAGAACAGATTGATTGAGCTCTACATGAGAAACCTTGTCAAGATAAATCATTCCTCTATGGAGCTTGTATGCGCCAAGCATCTGATCCACTACGGCTATAAAGTCGACGTTGAGAAGCAGCTAACAGACATTTTGATCTGTGACCTGTATGCAGAAAAGGGCGACGGCGCAGCCATTGTTGAAATTGAGACGGGCTTTATTCCTCCAGAGCATGCACTCGATCCTCTCTCCTACTATGCTGCAAGGATTGCAAGCAAGATAGCACGCTATAGCAAGCATGCAAATCAGTTCGTCTTGGCCACTCCGCCTGTCAGCATCCTTCCGATACCGACCCTATTCAGGCGTCCCCCTCGAGACAGAAGACCGAGTGAAATTAAAAAAGTCAAAGTACTGTGTGATAAGTATTACAAGAACCCCCCTGTGACTGAAGATGAGATTCTAAATGGTCGGTTACACATAACATATATCATAAACATTGATGCAGGTAAGGTAGTCGAGATGGACATCGATTCATACTTTGAACATGTGGGCGGTATGTTGTCTACCTGCATGGACCTATGAGAATTTTGTGATAGTCTTTTGACCCTGCGTAGGCCTCTTACCTTTAGGGACGCGAATACTCGCTGTTCTTTCATCTTCCTTTTCAACTGCCGCCCTGACCACCTTTAGCACATTGTCGTCTTTGGTACCATTAACGTAGACCACATATACGAGCGCCTGATCCTTTCCATCCACTTTCCTTACTACCCGTCCAATCCTCTGCGCAACTTGGTTCATATTAGATGTGCTAGCTATAATTATTGCAATGCCGACCTGCGGCACATCGTACCCAATTTCAAGCGTGTGGACCGACAGTAATGGAAAATAATCTTTACCCCAGCTTTCCAAGATCTGCTTCCTTTCCTTTGGTTTGATTCCGTTGTGTATTGTTTGGGCTGGTATTCCATTTGCTTCTAGCATGGCCTTTAGTTGCTGAATTGAGTCGATAGTTTCGCTAAAGATCATGATGCGCTCGCCTGTATGCCTCTTGACAAGCTCGGCTGCCTTGAGAAGCTTCTGTTTAGTGGCGCTGAGTAATTCTTTACGTTTTCGCACATGAGCAAACCATATTTTTGCCATTGATGCCCGCGACCCTCCACGCATTAGTATCTTGGTCATCTTGACCGGATCATAGGCCTGAAGTTTTCTTGAGATATCTTTTATTGCTGTACTTGCATTGTCGTAGTTTTTTTGCTCCTCTGGCGTAAAGCTGACTTCTACCGGCTTGACGATAGGTTTGGCGAGCCTGCCGTCTGTGACTGCGTCTTTGATCATGTATTTTTTGACGGGCGGTACTACAGTTAAGATTGTTTGATATTTTGGGTCCTTTTCATTTATGGTCGCAGTGAGTCCTAGAATCGCCTTGCACGAATCTTCTACAATAATATCAAAGATGCTGTCAAATGCAACTGCGCTTTCGCTAACAAGATGGACTTCATCAAGTATTACCATCTTGGCACTTCTTATTAGGTTGTGATTATTGATTGCGCTCTGGTATGTGCTGATGGTGATCTCTCTGATGTCCTTGCGCTCACCATAGTAGATGCCGATGTGATCATCAGAAATGCCGTAACGCCGCAGACGCCTGACGTTTTGCTCTATTAGGACTATTCTTGGAACTAGAAACAATATCGTAAAGCGATCCTGTCCTGACAGCTTAGCTGCCCATCTTGCACATTCAAATGCAATCTCTGTCTTCCCGGTGCCGGTGCTAAAGATGACAGATCCACGGCAGCCTTTGTCAATCCATGCTTTGACAGCTTCCAGCTGATCTTTTTTTAGCTCGAACGGAAAATGGATTGTAGATATCGCCGGCGGCACGCAACAAGTGAAAGTCAAGTGAATAAAAACTTTAATGATCTTGTCTAAACATGATATAGCATGAAGCCATTAATCTATATGCTCCACCAAGATGATCCGTTCAAGTGCACAGCAGCCAAGCTGGTCAGGTTCCGCTTAGCATCACCTGTCAAGTTTATCCCGAGGACCACTATTGTACTCAACCCGTTCTCAGATGCCCCTATTTTGAAATATGACCAGACCGTAGCAGATTCTGTATGCGCTATTGACTGCTCATGGGAACGTGCAGACGAGGTGCTAAAGCATCAACGTCTTGCTGCTCATGGAATAGCGAGAAGGCTCCCTGCGATGCTGGCTGCGAACCCCACCAACTATGCCAAGCTCGGCAAGCTATCGAGCGTAGAGGCCCTTGCGGCTGCACTCTATATCTTGAATGAAAAAGAGCTTGCTGCAAAAATGATGGACAAGTTCAAGTGGGGTCACACATTTCTTGAGCTCAATGCAGATCTTCTAGATGACTATGCAGATGCAGAAACAGACGAGCAAGTGGCTGAGCTGGAAAAAGAGTATTTTCCCAAACTGGGAAACCTCTATAAGAAGAAGAAGACTATAGGTAACGCCTAGGTTTTAATATCAATCCTGTCCATTGACACTGTGTGTGAGCCAGTGGGTGGGTCACTCGAAAGAGAGGAAACTCCTCCCTCACTGCAGGCACCCGAATTAGCGATAATTAGCCGGAGACGGCTGGCAACGGAACAGAAAAGATATCCAGTCAGGTTGCTACGATGATGGTGAATAACCTGAGGTCTCTGATACTGGAATGAAACTGCTGACCCGGGTGGAGCAAGGCCAAACAGAGCATAAGGTCCTGCACCTGCTCAGGTTGGCTGCTCAGCAGAATCCCGCTTAGAACAGAAGGAGAGTTATCGCTGGCACGCACCATAATTTATGAGAGCTTCCATTCCTCACTCCATTAGAATATAGATAGCAAATTGTGTCTTATAGTATCGCACAGCTGCGATCTGCTATCGGGATGATAATGATAATGATGAGGATGATGTTCTAAAAAACATCAGATTGAGACCATCAATTCTTGCATGCAGCGAGGGATCAATTCATATTCTATTTGTCAAGCTATATCTCAAAGCCTTTGGAGAAAAATGTTTTCGCTTATGACAAAATAGCAGAATTGCCATTAGGCTATGTGCAGCCAAATGTAGGGTATTCTTCTAAAAGCGCATTCAGCCTCTAGTATGCTGAAATCCTTGCTCTATCTTTTCTAGATGGATCACTATTCTAGATCTCGGATATTCTTGTATTCATCACCGGCGTTTATGCTTGTATTCGACTTTCTTTCTTCTGTCATACGTATGTTCTGCTCAAAGTCCGGAAGCTGGACAGCTCTCTGTCCGTAAGGTGTCGCTTTGAATGCTTCAAAGTCGTGTGCATATTGCTCCTTAGCTGGCTCTGTCGTATACGAATATCCTTTCGAGAGATCGTCATTACTGATCACGAGCCAGAGAACTTTGCCGTCATAGGCATCGGCTAGATACTTTGGGATCCAGGACTTGTCTTTGTTAACCATTCCCTTTTCTAGGCGCATATAGTTTTGAGTCAGCTCTTTAATCTCACCAACATCATGACCATCGTTTGTCTTTACCTTCTTGCCCTTCAGCTGTTCCCATAATATACTAGGTCCTTCGCTGCTTGTCATTGTAAAGCGATGCGACATATCTGCTATAAAGATTAAAGAAAAGAGTTCTGCAATAGGCTATGATCATGGTTGAGTGCCGAGCTCTCTGCAATCTTTTTCTTTTTTGGCCTTTGCCGCTAAAAGCTCTGGACCTGCCTCGTGCTACTGCTCAAACACAAATTCTGTTGCTCATCAGCAGTTTAGTCGGTCTGTGAGTGGCTTAGGAGCATCTTGTACTTTTCTTATGTGTGGACTCAAAAAGAAGATGAGCGTGCTTTCGATCTGATCCTTGAGACCTCTAACCTTTTTCAATACCTATACCTGTAGCCGGAGGTAACTATCAGAGCTTGAGTATCTCAAAGCAGCGCAACTGCTTTGCCAATGTACCTGATTCCAACAGTATTATTATTATGTAGTAGGATGGAGGAGTATAAAACCAAGTCAAAACTTAAATTCACTTCAAAAAGTATGCTTTTTGTTGTTGCAAGAACTTACTCTTATCAAGCTGGGCGGTTCTGTTGTCACCTTTAAGGAAAGGCCGCTTGCAGCTAATATCGGTGCAATAGATGGCATTTCGCGTGCTCTGACGCAATTAGGTGTTCCCGTCATAATTGTGCACGGCGGCGGCTCATTTGGTCATTACTGGTCGGTAAAATATGACATGCATACCAAATCGGCCAATTACGATATCCATGGAGTTTCCGTAGTGCATGAGTCAATGATCGCACTCAACCAGATAATCGTCAATTCTATGATAAGGATGGGGCTTAATCCATACGGCATGCTACCGTCTGCTCTTACGACGGGCCACAAACCAATTGTAGCAAAGATAAAGCATATCTATACTATGGCTCAGTCAAAGGTAATACCGGTAACGTTTGGTGATGTAGTGCATGTTGAAGGTACCAAATATTCCATCCTATCCGGCGACGCACTCATGACAATTATGGCAAGAGTATTGCGACCCTTAAGGATCATTTTTGCAACCAATGTCGATGGAATATACAAAGACAGCGTTAGCAGAGAACTTGTAAGCGAGATAAAGATCACGGGCAAGAGAAAATCAATTGAGTTCTTCAAGTCATCAGGCACGGACGCAACGGGTGGAATGAAAAGAAAGGTTACAGAAGCATTTAAGATTGCATCACACGGAATGGATGTAATGATGATTAACGGACTTATGCCTGAACGCATTATAGAGGCAGCAGAAGGTACACTAAAGGTCGGCACAGTGGTAAAGGGGAGAAAGATGTAGTTGCCAGACACTTTTGACGCACCCTCTGATGTTGAGGTGATCAAGAAGCGCAAAAAGGAAGGGATAGATATTCCGCTTCAGCAGAACGTACAGGCTAAAACTACTTCGACATACTTGGAATACGTCAGGCTAGTGCATAACGCGCTGCCTGAATTGGACTATGATGATATTGACACTTCTACCACTTTTCTTAGGAAAAGGTTCTCTGCACCAATTATAATCGATTCTATGACAGGCGGCACAGACGAGGCAACTGTCATCAACGGCAGGCTGGGTGAGCTCGCAGAAAAATATGGCTTTGGTATGGGGCTTGGAAGTCAGAGAGCCGGACTCAAAAGCGAAGAGCTAGCTGCCACTTATTCGATAGCAAGAAAGAATGCACCAAATGCATTCTTAATAGCAAACATCGGTGGGGCACAACTTTCTAAGGGGTTCACGGTAGACGAAGCTAAAAGAATAGTGAAAATGATTGGAGCAAATGCGCTAGTGGTGCACCTGAACCCGCTGCAGGAGCTTGTACAACCAGAGGGTGAGCCGCGCTATAAGGGGGTTCTTGCCCAAATTTCAGAGCTTGCCAAGACCATAGATGTGCCACTGATAGTCAAGGAGGTGGGTGCAGGGATCTCAAAGGAGGTTGCGATTAAACTGGAGATGGCCAACGTTTCCGCGATCAATATCGCCGGCGCTGGCGGCACTAGTTGGGCGGGTGTTGAAAAGTTGCGGGCAGAGTCACTCAAAGATGACCTCAAGCAGCACCTTGGAGAGATGTTCTGGGACTGGGGTATTCCGACAGCGTCCAGCCTCCTAGAGGTTAGACACGCAGTAAAATTGCCGCTCATCGCATCCGGTGGACTGCGCAATGGGCTCGAAATTGCAAAGTGTGTAGCGCTTGGTGCCAGTATGGCCGCAATGGCGTATCCATTCCTTCAAACAGCTGCACAGTCGCGCGAAAGCCTGTTTGCATTTGCCGATACAATTCTTGCAGAGCTTAAAAGCACCATGTTCCTAGTTGGAGCCAAAAACATCGCTGCACTTGCTAGCTCAAGATATATATTGACAGGAATGCTAGCACATGAGGTTAGTAGCCGTACATGAAGGCAGACAGCATCAAAAGCGAGCTGGAATCTTATGCTTCTACCGTGAACAACTTTATACTTGCCTTCATTGAAGGCAAGCCAAAAGAGCTTTACCAGGCTTCATCGCATTATATCCGCACAGGAGGTAAGCGCTTGCGACCATTCATGGTACTTAAGTGTTGTGAAATGCTAGGAGGAAGTGCTGAGAGAGCCCTGCCCGCAGCAGCCGCAGTAGAGCTTGTTCACAACTTTACGCTGGTACATGACGACATCATGGACAATGATGAAATGCGGCACGGCGCTGCAACTGTGCACAGATACTATGGCATGCCGCTTGCCATCCTATCCGGCGACATTCTATTCTCAAAAGCGTTTGAGCTGTTGACGTTTAACTGTAGAAAGGCAGGAATTACAGACAACTCAATAATTGACATGGTAGAACACCTTTCATTCGCATGCACTGAAATATGCGAGGGACAGGCAATAGATGTAGAAGTGGCTTCAAGTGCAAAATTTCCAAGCGTACAGCAGTATATCGACATGATTGGCAAAAAGACTGCTACGCTCTTTGAAGTATCATGCGCACTTGGCGCGCTGTCATCTCCAAATCACACCACTGTTGATATCAGAAACCTCTCTTCTTTTGGCCGCAACATCGGTATTGCTTTCCAGTTGGTAGATGATCTAATAGGTGTGATAGGCGACCCTAAGCTGACAGGCAAGGCCGCCGGCAATGACATTCGAGAAGGTAAAAAGACATATCCAATATTGCTTGCGCTGAAAAACACCAACAAAGAAGACTCCGAAAAGATCAAGAGGGTATTTGGTACCGGAGGGAAGGCCTTGAGCCAAGACATCCAGGAGGCTGTCCGGGTCATCTCTCGTATTGGCATAGAGCAGGACGTGAGGAACGAGGCAAGAAGATACTTGCATGAAGCAGTCAAGTCAATTGAAGGTTATAGTAACTCTGATTCCAGAAGATCTCTTCAGTTCTCAGCAGATTTTGTAGTGGGCAGGAGTCTGTAGTAATACGTGTCAATCGATCCGGAT
>JBJMEE010000127.1:0-3671 GCA_045809585.1 Nitrososphaera sp.
TAGGGGAAGAGACTGCAAACTCAGAGGGCATACAACTCGTAATATACTGAGTTTCAAATACACGACTTTATTTTTTTAACCCGGCTGGCTACTCAACTAATTCGTATTCTAATCGGATATGAACTCCTCGTGCGTATCCTCTCTGCAACCTATAGGGAAAAAGTCTACACTTGAAGGCGAAAAAATTGCCTTATAAGCTCGCTGTTGCTGACTGTGCTCCTGGCACCAGGCGGTATAGATCCCCTGAGAGTGTCAGAATATACAGGTTGCCATCCGGGCCGGTTTCAATATCAGTAATTCCTCCAGTGAATCCCCTGCCAAAGATTACTGCATTGAGCTCCTCTGCGTTGTCAGCCACCAAGTCCTCCAACCCGGCTATGCCGCCAAGATCAAGACCGGTCCTGTTGCTGTTGATGGTAAAGAAATACAAGTTGCCATTGTTGATGTCGCCTACAAACATATTGTAGTCGTATCTCTCACCAAGAGTTGAAGAATTGAAGATTTCCATATCGGTGACGCCTTCGGATCGAAGCCAGCTGAAGACAGGGTCCGCGTAGTGCGATCCTTGAAACTGCACAAGGTCCTCTACGGTGTTTCCTTCATTTCTTTCCAAAGGTCCCATCACCTGCTGCCACCCACTATTAAAGCCGGGTAGAACAATGTTTATTTCGTCATACTCGGTTGGACCATCCTCAACGTCCCAAAGGATCCCGGTTAGGGGGTCAAAATCAAACCCAAAGCTGTTTCGCACACCGTAAGCGTAATACTTAGTAAGATTGGTTCCTCCTCCTGACAAGGGATTCCCAACTCCATTTCCCTCGTAGTCAACTCTAAGTATGACGGATGTGTCGTCGGGTTGCGGACCATCCTTCACGTTCTCTAGCATCCCATCTCTGTTAAGATCCCCTTTCACAGCATAAAGCATCCGGTCAGGTCCAATTCTTAGCTTACCGCCATTGTGGTTGGGGCCTGGTTCGCCGGGCAAATCGAGAATAAGGCGCCCTCCAACCAAGTTACCTGTCCCGCTCCAGTCGTATCTGTAAATCCTGTTTTTCGCTTGATCTCCAACAAGCTCAGTGTAATATAGAAAGACGTTCTTTGTTGTGCTGTCAGTTGTGTTTGCTATAGCCACGCCGAGCAGTCCTCGCTCGCTGTTGTTTACAACAGGCACCTGAAGTATTGGCTGAGGCTGAAGTACGCCGTTAGATACAAGGCGCACTTTGCCGTCGTCTTTTTGTGTTATAATAATGTCATCATTGTCCAAAAATGCCATGCTGGTAGGTGAGTCGAGACCGGATATGACCTTTTCAACTCTCACGTTAGGATCAGATATGCTTGGAGGACTTGGGTCGGGCAAAACTTGAAACGTACCGTCAGAAGTACCGCCGCTGAGTTGAGCAGTAATGACATTGTTATTATTATTCCCGCCACCAGATAAAGTGACTCGCTCCAAGAATGTGTCATAGTTTCCACCCTGTCCGGAAAAGCTAAAGGCCATTGATGGACATGTGATAAGTCCTGCTGCCATCAAAAAAAAAATTATTTTCTGCTTTCTTTGCATGCACAACTGATTATCGATTTCTGGTTATTATACGTTGTAGAGAAGGATAAGGTACTGAAAAACTTGATTCGCTCATGTTGGTTTTATCTAGAAGAATAATAACAATTTAAGAATCAGCTAGAGCATACTGCTTGTTATACCGAGGTACTTTTATAAATGCATGAGATGACCTTTGTATCTAATGGCCTGACTAAGTGACTAAGTAAAAAAGGTTATTAGCAAAGCAAATCACACATTGGCTACTAGCCTTTCGTATTTGCATTAGGCATCGACAATCAACTGGCAGAATTATGAATACAAGCATTATTGATAAATGCAGAAAATTGTATTTCATCAAAGCCGATTGGCAACCTCTCTAAGGTATCATGAGCAGCAGAATTTGATCTTCTCTTAACCAGAACCAGTCTTGCGATAGATACTTTGGTCTCCCTAAATTTAGGAGGACAAATCGACAACATCGTCACCAATCTCCAAATCAATGCGCACCAAATTTAATAGCTTACTGCCTTTTCAGTATACCTGATGTTATGTGGATCGGACAGGGGCTTGTGCAGCAGCGACGCTTCACAATACGCGGTAAAGATTTGTTTGCTGCAGCAGCAGCTGAAGTTGCCCAGGAATTCTGGTTAACCTTTGCAGGCGAAGCAATACCCGTGCTGTCTACCATGTATATTAGTGACCGTATGTGAAATGCGGGGGTTTAGTGCTGCTGCTTATCGTGTCAGCTGCCTGAAGTACGGTGTGTATCCAAGCTGAAGTACGCCATATCGGAACCATAATGATGTTTGATATCATTGGACCTCACAAGCCTAGTCGCTACCCAGCTTGACACATTTTATATAGGTGCCGTAAAGATTCCCGAGGACCTAACTGAGATAATGTAAGGGTAAAGCAGTACATGTATGCTTATAGTATTTGAAGAGCAGGCTAACGCTGATCCACATGTTGTTCAGATCGTCTCAAGAACCACTACAGAAGAAAATGTGTCTGCTCAAACTAACGATAGTTTAGCTGCAAATGGCAAGGAGCGATGAAAGCATCTATTGTTTGCATGCTCGTTTTTGAAATGCGACTGTGCGGCTTCATCGATGAAAAATCCCGTGACTTGCACTTATCTATTTTTAACAATGTGGATTCATAAATACCGCTGGGCAAGTACATCCTCGGTGGCACAATAAGCCAAAATGTTTGGATCAACACGCGTATCGTAGGAGCCTGTGATTCTCGTTTGACTATACCCCAAGAATTTGCTTGAGAAGCGCACGATAGTCAACTTTTT
This sequence comes from Nitrososphaera sp., assembly GCA_045809585.1. GTDB lineage: Archaea > Thermoproteota > Nitrososphaeria > Nitrososphaerales > Nitrososphaeraceae > Nitrososphaera. The sequence goes on from JBJMEE010000127.1 coordinate 2,841, forward strand.
CTTTTTTGCTTCCCGGAGATGGCAGCTCAAAGATGAGAGGTATAGGCCTCTTTGCTCTTATGCTTGTAAGCTGCAAGCGAATATCTTTACCCATATCGTCGCTCAAAAGCACAAGTCCGATCCCACTATTTTCGTCCATCTTATTAATCTCAGTGAGTGCTTCTGCAGATGTCTCAACCTTGACTCCCTTGACACCGGCTAGCTGAAAACTGGTGACAAAAACGCGGCTGCCTATGGCAACTATCTGCATCGTAATTCGCTTTTGATTTTAGTCCCTTTTTATTCTTTTTGAGCGACAAATCAGAAGATGACTTTTATATCCAAACATATTACCTCAGGTAAGTTGGCGGCTACAAAATCCGCAATTCTAATGCTTATGGTCGCTTCGTTCAGTTGTGGTGTTTTGGCTATCTTTCTATCGTTCCTAGCAGGAATATCATTCATCATCGCCCTACCAGGCCTAGTCATCGGGGTGTTTTTTGCATACAGGTATGCTACGCATAATCGGGTTAAAGATCGAGGAAAAGAAGAACAGCACAAGCGCAGCAGAAAGAGGCGCAACCGCTAGTTCAGAATCATGATGTATATGAGAAGTACTGCCAAGCATGCAAACAAGAGCATTGTCGCCTTCCATATTCCGAAACTAGCCTTGTCACTAATGTCCCACATACCTCCTCCGACATTGTTTGGCCTATACCGCCGCTTAATTTCCTCGTAGCTGTAGACCGTTCCAAAATCTGCCGATGGTGTCCATCTTGCTCTAGCCACCCGCTTTTGACGGCTATTGCCGTCATAGTTCTTTCTTGCTTGTTCATCCGAAAGGACTTCATA
>JBJMEE010000128.1:0-3622 GCA_045809585.1 Nitrososphaera sp.
CCCCTAACAGTACAGGTTTTATTTTGTCTGCATTTGAACATATGTTAACTGTGAAACAACGTCAGGATGTAGAGGCCCGCCTTGCCAATTATAACATCCCGCTCCAGATTTTACAGATGGTAGCAGAACAATGTGAATGCACCATCGAGACCCGCAGTACCAGAGAAGAACTAACACTAAAACCCAAACTGTCTCTGTTGCTTGCAAGATTAAACGACAGGGCAATTATCCTGCTACAGCAGATATTTCTTGACTGTCATGAGTCCCTTTCAACTTTCAGATTCACAGTATTTCTCTCCTCGCGGTACAGCCCAATGATGCACAAATTTGTTATCGACGGAAAAATTAGAGGCAAATCGAACTCTGAATACACTTTTGATGTCTGCATTTATAGTCGCCGTACTGGTGATCCGATGGCAGTTGGGATGCAAAACAAAAACACAACACAGCAGGGACCGGATAGTAAGTCCTTATCAAGATTCCTGGGAATAATTGATGATGTTAGTAGCGCATACCCACAGCTTCAAGGCGCGTACTATTCGTCTTCATACGGGTACCAACCTTTGTCTCTAGCAGTAAAAAACGCCATTAGGAGAGAGGATGCCGGGGAAAAAGTGGAAATCAAATTCTTTGAATACAAAGATAAAATGTACATTGAAAGCAAGCCGCTTTCTAATCCATAAATCGCCTTATGTAATAAGTCATAATGCTAGAGCCGTATATGTACTAATTGATGATTCTTGCAAAAATGCACCATATCCCATCAGCTAATACCCCCTAATCTTGCTGGTCGCCACAAGCGCAACTATGCAAATTGCCCTATCTGCAAAGAAGCGATCACAAATTCAGAATACTGGAGCCACATAAGGTCCCACCCTGGACATGAAAGCGATGTTCCTTTGAGGAAAAATGTTGACGACTTCTGCAAGAATATGCGTCAACGACTCCTCAAACAGCAAATGAGATTCTCCTTGAAACATGGTTGCCAAAATCCATCGTACAAGCTCTGCAAGGCTATGGTTTGAGAGACTCAAGTGATGTGCCGCATTTCCTTTCTTATGGCCCTCTCTGTATCGTCATGGCACTTCAAAAAGACAAAAGCTCTTGACATGATATAGCCACATGTGCGTCTGGTCCCATACTTGTAGAAACTCTGATCGCTAACTTGTCTGAATATTCAATAGAAAATTGTGTTAGTTCCTGTTCTAGAACATGACAATACCAACAAGCTGATTGGTGTAGCTGCAAGGTTAGATATACTAAGAGAAAAGTTAAACGGAGGATTCATAATAATAGAAAAAAGAGAGGCGCTTTCAAGGACATAAGTAAAGCTACCGCTGTTTATCTCTCTTTAATGATCTGCTATTAAAGCCAGGATCTAGAGGATCAGGGCCAGCCAAAATCCACTGCTTTTTCTTGAAGAATATAAATAGACCAACTGTGATTGCGCCCATCGTGGCCAGAACTATTGCAAAGCCAGTTGAGAAATCAAAAACGTTTTGCAAATCTAGTCCATTCATTCCATATATGCTTGTGATGAATGTCAGAGGCAGCAAGATCGCAGAAAAAATTGTTAGTGTTTTCATGGTATCGCTCATTTGAAGTGATACATTTGCAATGTATAGCTCCCTTGTTGAATTAATGGTATCACGATATGATTCTACCAACTCTATCAACTGGTTTATATCATCATAAACTATCTTGAGGTATTTCACGTCTTCCTTATCTTCCTCTGTGTGGGTCAGGAAATTAATAACATCACGCATATGCCAAAAATGACGTCGCAAAATTATCAATTGTCTTGATAGAGAGTCCAAATATTCAAGCATCTTTCTTGACGGCTTATACAGCGTTCTCTGTTCAAAATCAGTAACTGAAAGCTCGATTGCAGTAAGCAACTGCTCGTATGAGTCGATTAAGCTTGCCAGTATATTGTAGAATAGTGCATCAATTGATGATTCTATAACTGTCTTATTCTTTTGTTCAAACAAAGTCAAAATTCTGGATTGCAGATCTACTTTATCGGAGTGAATCGTAACCAGCCAACCTCTGCCAACAAAAAGGTGCACGCCCTCAGTTACAAGCGTCTTGGCGTCTTTGAATTTCATATCTATCGCAAGCGCAAACTTGTGGTTGTCCACGACTCGCACATGCGGTTTTTTTGATTTGTTCAGGTACTCTTCAAGTGCCAGCTTGTCTAGGTGGAAGGATTGTTGTATGCCTGATATCTCAAGTGGAGTCGGGTTAACAAGGTCTACCCATACATTATAGCCTGACTTTATATCATCCTTTGACCCATTATATCTCACTTCACTTTCATTGTAGGAGATGATAGTGCGCATGGGTAGCCTGATACTCTTTAAGAGCTAACAATTGCTATAAACATGATAGTAAAATTGTGTATACATAGTAATAATATCGACTTATCGTGGTGTAGCATAAGATAATTTGTAAAACTCACTCAAGATGTCCTCCCTTGTGAAGCAAGTAACGAACCCCTTGATGGCGAAGAGTTGGAATCTCTCGGTGTGATATCTGCATTTTACTTAGACGCAATATAAAGCTCGAGATGCATAAGAACCCGCTACTATGACAAAGCAAAAAATACCGCCAGTCCAATTAAAGCTCTATAAAATATCCAAATGGCTCGGTAAGCGAATTGCATACTGTTGCTAACAGCTGCGTATACCTTCTAGAATCATAAGTAGTCTTTTCATTTATCAGTGCAACGGGAATGGCTCTTCTTCTGGAATTCTTCCTATAATAGTCAGTGATAACATATTGCAGTATCTGACCTGCTCGCATGGTTTTCCCCTCGTCTTGTAGTTGATAGATGGCACTAGTTTCAGCAGTGTTAGCAGCGTATGCATTAGAATCCTTGGAGAGCATCTTGCTGAAGATCAGATCAACTAACTGAACTCTTCCTTCCTTCAGCTGCTGTTTGTATTTCTGGAATGTATACTTCACTTCCGGCATCCGCGCTCTGACTTCTTTGATGTTATTACCTTGAGCCATTATCTCCAGTATTTCCTTCTGGAATCTGGAGAAATATACAGGTGTGTCATGCCTTCTTGTTTCTATCCCGCGATCCTTTATTGTTCCGTCTTGATAGCATCCAAAGTATCTGTTAGGAACACCAACTTTTGGATTATTTTTGCTCGACAAAAACGCTATCCACTTGTATTCTCCTTCATATGAGATCTCAAAACCTGTAGCTTTTTCAACTTCATCTTTTAACTTCATGTACTGCTGCTGCTGCTGATGTGATGCTCCCTCTGGCTGCTTCTTCTTTACAAACAGCGAATCAATTATCAGATGAAGAACGTCATATTCTAGTTCTTCTGCAGCCTTGCGCGCCCTATTTGCAATGAAGCGTGCCCATGCACATATCGCAATGTGTCCGTCTATTAACCCAAAGTGGGAATGTGCATGTCCTTGGTATCCAAAGCTGACATGACCTATTGTCCTTAATATCACCTGTCTTGAATCAAAGATAGCCCAGCTTTTGTCATCTGTCGCTAGCTTTCTAAAGTGTTTATACTCCTTTCTATTCTCTAATGGTACTTGTAGTGATTCAGCAACAAGCCCTTTTCGCTTTTCACAAATCCTGTAACCCAGTTCG
>JBJMEE010000129.1:0-19456 GCA_045809585.1 Nitrososphaera sp.
ACATTTGAAGCATCTAACCTAAAGATATCTCTTAGGCTAAGTCTTAGAGATGCGCTGTCTTTTATTAAAGACTAGCTAACCCTATTCGGGATAACAAGCAAAAACAAAAAGTGTTCGATTATTGAGATAATGGCCCTGCCCCTTGGAGGATTGGCCATAGATTGGTGCAAAAGGGTCAGGAGGACAGGGCCAAGCCAAATTTTGCGTTTCCATATGCTAATGGCGTTTCAATATAATGTCTGCAGATTATTAAAATATGCCTTAACGTTGTTAACTTGAGAAAGAGACAGAGACACAGAGATAAGAGAGAGACAGAGACACAGAGAGAGAAAGATAAGAGATAAGAGATAGATAGAGACAGGTATATATTGACACAGGTTATATTGTGGCTACTATTATCGCAAACTTGACAGGCGAGAGAACAGAGTAATAAATATGTCTGGCTCACCAAGCTCGTACAGAGATCGAATATACATAGTCAAGGATGTTATACTAAAACTTGTAGAATATGGCGAGCTAAACCAAACAGCTCTTGTGAGCTTTTGTGGCTTGAACCTAAAAAAACACAAGCCCGTCTTAGAGGACATCGAACGCAATGAGTTGATAGAGAGGAGAGAAACGACGATAGGGAAAAGAACGGTTACAATTTATAGGCCAACACAAAAAGGCATGTCGTTTTGCAGAGATATCCTTGAGCCCTATGAAAGAATGTTTCCAAGAAGGAAAGATGAAAAGAAGAAGATTAATAATAATTCCGCAATAGAAAGTGAAAAGAAAGTTGATACAGACTCAATTATGCTAATCCTGATCTAATCCGAATTGTGAGGCTATCTTTCGGTCTATTGCTTCCTTTTCTCTCCTGTATTCTTCATATCTTTTTTTCCATTGATTCATAGAGTAATACTGCCTTATGCCCGTAAAAAGCCATGTGCCCGAAGTAATGATGACTGCTACAAGTAGCACAGTTAGAACTAGGCCAAATTCGTCTTCTGTCTCTAGCACTGCAAAGAACGACGGGTGAAACAAAAGGTAAACAGACAGAACAATGGCCAGTGGAGCCAAAACGATTGCAGTAACTGACACGCCCAAAAGTATTTTCCTTATATGATGTACATGCTGGATAAAGCTATCTAGTATAGTCAAAATGTCCTGACGGGCTGATGAGATTACGCCGTCTTGATTGTCGCTGCTCATATCCTTAGCCTCCCTCTCTTCCTTTTTCTCATACTCACCATACTTATTCTACCGTTATGCTTCCTTTCATTTCTGGATGGATTGTACAATAATACTTGTAGGTGCCAGGTTTGTCGGCCACGAACGTAATGATTTGGCTGTCATAGTAACCCAGATCCTTAGAGTGGACATTGAGTTCATCTATGTTAAAGTTATGCGTTGAATGGGTTTCATAGTCCTCGTTTATCAGATGCAATGATTGCAGACCCCCCCTATTGAAAACATATGTAGGATTCGAGATGCCTCCACCGCCGCTCCCCCTTAGCCCTTTGGCACTGCCAGAAGACATGCTAACCCAGGCGTAACCGGAACTCGCAGAATATTTTGCTTTGATAAAGTGATTATTCGGAACACCAAAAACGGGAGTAGTGCCATTAGTAGGAATCATCGACTTGTAGCCAGTGATGCTAATCCCTGAAATGATGACTGCGATTATTCCATAAGAAATAAGTCTCTTCTTTGTCATTCTCACAGAGGATATTGAATGTCCGTTCTGGTGACGGCGCTTCTTTGTCATATAGATTGGTCTTTTCAATTGACTATTTATGTCATGATTAATATAGTTAATTCTTGTCCCCCCATTGATTTCCTTCTCTTTTCTTATTGTGTGGTTTTGACCGGAGTGGCCTCTGACAACAAGGACATCTAATGCCTTTCCACTTGATGTAAATGCTACAATGCTGGCACCTCTTGTATCCTAGGACATAGTAGCTACTTCTTCTATTCTTGATTGCCTTGTATCTTTCACAAATATTTCTACATACCATTTCCCGATGTATATGGTCGACCCAGTCCCAATTCCATCTGCTCCCCACTGTATTTACGTAATGATTAACATGGTTAAGTCAGCCTTTTTATTAAAAATTTTCTTATTGATTGAGGAGGTCTTTTTTTTGGCAAAAATACATGTAATCGGTACAGACAATCATAATTACAACGCTGTCATTACTAGAATAAGAATGAGGCAAGAAGGACTTTGCCGCTTTTGCGCTGAAAGAATAAACGAGAGCGATATCATAATAAGCAAATCATACAGCAAAAGGCCAAAGTATTTTCATAAAGAATGTGCTGAAAGGATACATTTACTCTAAGACGATATATACGTACCCCTCAGTGATTGTTGAATAGGCCTTAGTATAAACAAAATGACAGGAGCTCTTGATACCTAGAGGAGAGGTAATGTATCCTTCGCTAGACCGGTAGTAAACTGATATTATTTTAGATATTAACGCCATTGGTGATATTCACGGCGCTGTTGTATTATTGCTGTGAATTCTCAATACTCCTTGCTAGTAGGTAAAACTTCTAATTTGCGCTTGGCGCGAGCCATCAGATAATTTGTGTAACATAAAGATGGTTGCTTATGGTGCCTCATGGGAGCGGATGGATATACTTCATTCCCATACCTCGCAGCTAAGAGAGAGAGGGAGGCTATTATAGACATATATAGGCCGCATATTGGATGCAATGAGCCAAAATAATTTAAGAAGTATATGCGTGTATGTGGATTAATATGTACGCAATGCTAAGCAATTTTTGATTATCAGAATTTTATTCCGATGCCTGCCAACTTGTCCATGTTCCCAGAAACACCTATCGATTATGCCTCAAGCAAGATTATATCGGGGGTAAATAACCTCCGCGAAGGACTTGATCCAGATGTTCTTGCATATTGGTATAAGCGAGTCGAGGATAGGTCAAAAGAGATCGTTCCGCGACATCTTAAAGATAAGATTCACTTTGAACAGGACAGGATACTTTGGATGAAATTTAAGTTGGATGTCTCCAAAAGGGCGGTTCCATATGTGATGCAGATCATCCAAGAGTACATACCAATGATGCCATACTCGACGGCACTCTACTTCTCAAGAGTGCAGGAAATACTCACAGACGAAATGAACAAGGAGTTACGCTAACCAACAATTCTTATTCCTGTGACAGATCCAATATAGTCGCTAGAGTGAATCTTTATTTTTCCCATTATGACATCAGTGATGAACGACTTGAGCCTCATTACTGTTTCTTCGTCCCTTAGCAAAACAGCGTGGGATGACTTGTCCTTCAGCTGTATGACAATCTCGTTACCTACCACTGCTTGGATACTTGAAACCCACACACTGTTATCCTTCTGCACTGACATAAGGCTTGCAAGCTTTTCCGCCTCGTAGCCGTCGTCGCACTCAAATTTTAGAGTTTTCATGTTGTAACCGGCTTTTCGTCATACATGAACTTGTTAATGACATCCTTGGCTTTTTCACGCCGTTTCTTGAATTCTACAACAAATGGCTTCGCTCCCTTTGACAAGTCTGCCTTGCACTCACCGCATAAAAGATTGCCACTTTTGCATCTCAACCTGCGCTCCTCTGATTGCTTTTCAGTATCGAAGAAGTAGCGTAAGTACCAGAAAACTGGGCAGCCAAGGGCATTGGCGCCTAGCTGTCGCTGAAGTGCCACAGTAGGTTGACCGCCAGTAAAAGCTCTAGAAACTTTATCGTCAACGACTTCAGGGTCATCTGTAGTGAAAATTGCAGTCTCGGGCTTAGAAGAAGACATCTTGCCTAGCATGCCAAGGCCCGGCAGGAACTTGCTATGGATTTGGGCAGGTTTATAGTAGCCCATCTTATCTGCAATATCTCTTGTCATGCGCCAGTACGGATCTTGGTCAATTGCTGCAGGTATAAGCACAGGTACACTTTTGCCTTCGATGACTGAAGGAAGAAAGCAGGGGGAGGCCTGTAGGGGCGGAAACCCTATCATGCCAATATTGGTCGAATTAGAAAACCCAAATACTCCGCGTGCAGTGGAAAATGTGATGCGCTTTGCAACATCTAAGGCAATCGGATATAGATGTTGGATATGTTTTGTATTCACAATTATCTTGGTCATCTTAGGATTGAACCCAATTGCAATAATATCGAGTATATTTTCGTAGGTGTAGCGCTCGATTTCTTTCATTGTTCTGTCCTGACCATACAGAAACTTTTCGTCATCTGTCAGCTGAAATAGCAATTTAGAGTCGAATTTGTCTTGAAGGTATTTTGTAAAGATCCAGGGCATTAGATGCCCCATGTGAACCATGCCTGATGGGCCTCTGCCCGTGTAAAGGTAAAAGCTCTCGCCACTACTGCTCTTGTCCAACAGCCAATCAAAGTCTCGGTGAGAGAAGAAGTAACCTGATTTTAGCAGGGGATGAATCTCTCCTGTCATTCGCTTTATCTTCTGCAGTAGCTCAGGCGTTATGGGCTGTGTGCCGAACTTTAAGATCAGCTTACTATAGTCAACATCACCCTCCACTTCCCATGGTGTGACCTTGAAGTCCCTGTTGTTGTTGGCATGATTCTCATCGTAGTTGTCAACTAAATTCATCCGTGCTGGAACAACATTACATTAAACGTTTAAAAAGTCTTACACTCCCACAACTTTGACAAATGAGTAGGGGGCCGGCGTTCCATCCAATTGAGCAGTCGATACTGAGGTCTCTTTCCGATAATGACCATGTTCGAGTCGATTCGCTCATTGCCAGCACCGGCTTGTCTATGGATCAGATTAGACGAGGCGTGGAGTGGCTAAAATTCAAGAATCTTATATCAATTAAAGAATCATCGACACAAAGAGTATTCCTAGCCTCTGGGGGGATCACAGCTGCGAAAAATGGGCTACCTGAAAGAAGATTGGTAAATTCTCTGAAAGAAGACAAAGTCACAATTGCAGAAGTGATCGCCGGCGGTGCGGTAACAAACGAAGAGATAAACGCCGCTATCGCAGGAGCAAGGCGCAACCAGTGGATTCAACTCATCGAAGGCAAGATGGTACCTACCTCCTTTACTGCCGAGCAGTCTCTTGAAGAAAGATTCCTCGAAAAGTTGAAAGGAGGGCGAGGAGAAGAAATTGCAAAGCTACCTGAACAGGATAAGCGCGTACTTGAGCAGCTTAAAAAGCGCCCCAATTATATAGAGATCAAAGAAGAAAAAGAATCAATAATATCACTTACTGATGCAGCAAGACAGATCATCCCTACGCTAAGTCAAGAAAAATTGGAGCGCGGCCTTACGACAGAGCTTATCACCACGGGCAGGTGGAGGGAGATAAATTTCAGCGCACTTGATGTGGAAGCCCCTACGCCAGTAATTTTTCCAGGAAGGCCCCATCCATTGAATGACATTGTTGAAGAGATAAAGGAGATCTTTATCGGTTTAGGATTTTCAGAAATAGAAGGCCCAATGATTCAGTCCGGATTTTGGAACTTTGATGCGTTATTTACTCCCCAAGATCATCCTGCAAGAGATATGCAAGATACATTCTATATTTCAGGTCAAAAGCAGCCAGTTTCAGCGAGCAAAGATCAAATTTCAAAAGTTTCTCGGATCCACAAGCAGAGATGGAGCGGCGATTGGGAGGTTCAAGAAGCCCAGAGGCTAATCCTCCGTACCCACACTACACCTGTAACAATTCAGCATCTTGCAACGATGAAACCGGATGTTGGCCGGTTCTTCTCAGTGGGCAGGGTTTTCAGAAATGAAAAGCTCTCATACAAGCATCTTGTCGAATTTCACCAGGTTGAAGGAGTTGCAACTGCACAGGAAGCATCACTCCGCGACCTAATGGGTCTGCAAAAAGAATTCTATTCCCAGATGGGCATCAAGCGAATTAAGTTTTGGCCAACATTCTTTCCATACACAGAACCGTCACTCCAGAGTATGGTCTACAATGAAAAATTGGAAAAATGGGTCGAGCTCTTTGGCATGGGAATTTTCAGGCCAGAGGTTACAAAGCCGCTTGGCATTAAAAACCCGGTGCTCGCGTGGGGCGGAGGCATTGAAAGGATCGCTATGTCACGCTTTAGTTTGGATGATGTGCGTGAATTGTATGGCAACAAACTTGCATGGCTCAGGAGCGTGCCAAGGTGCCAGTTGTAAACATAAAATTTGAGCGTCTAAGAAACCTCATTCCGGGCGTAAAGATGGATAAGGTTCTTGATATGTTACCATTTGTTGCACTTGATATCGAAGGTGTAGATAAAGACATTGTCAGAGTCGAATATAACCCTAACAGACCTGACTTGTCATCAGATTATGGAGTAGCAAGAGCTTTACGTGGTTTACTTGAAATTGAGACGGGCATGCCAAAATTCAAGCTAGCTGGAAAAAGTGGACTGGCTGTAACCATTGAGGCTACAGTCAGGAAGATAAGACCTTACTCCATAGCATTTGTCGCAAAAAACGGAAGACTAGACGAGGAAACGCTAAAGCAGTTGATCATAATGCAGGAAGATCTTCATAACGGTATTGGCAGAAATCGCAAGAAAGCATCTATTGGCATCCATAACCTTGATGTTATCAAGTTCCCAGTCACATATAAAACTGTGAAAGGCGACCATTCATTTAGACCGCTAGATGAGCCTTCGGAACTCTCAGTAAATCAGATTTTGAAAGATTTAGAGATTGGCAAGCAGTATGGCCAAATACTGTCGGGATTTGACAGATATCCTCTGTTAGTGGACAGCACCGGCTTGGTTCTTTCATTACCTCCTATAATAAATGGCCAATCGACGAAGGTTAACGACAAGTGCCGCAATCTGTTTGTGGAAGTTACTGCGACTGACCAAAAGACCGCAGAAGATATGCTTGCCATTCTTGCAATCACGATCTATGAGGCAGGCTTTGAGATAAGGACTGTTAGTATAGACTCAGGCAAAAGAAAAATTGAAACGCCGCAGATGAAGCCAAAAGTAATTTCTGCAGATATCGGCTATGTAGGTAGCATCCTTGGCTTAACACTTGACGCCAAGCAGATCATAGCTTGCCTGAAGAAAAGCAGGCTGAATGCAAAGGCAGTAGCCAATAAAATCATCTGCACTATACCTCGGTATAGAATAGACATCAGCCACCCGATAGATATCTCGGAGGAAGTGGCCATAGGCTATGGCATTTACAACCTCGAGCCGAAGTTCCCGAATTCACTAACAACAGGAAAAAGAGATTCCCTTTCAATCTATTTGAACGCGATAAGGGAGACTATGATTGGTTTGGGCATGATTGAGTCGCTCAGCTTTTTGCTAACAAGCAAAGATGTACAGTATAAGGCCTTTGGTATTCTTTCTAAGGATGAGCTCTCTGTGGAAGGCTCTAAGAGCAAAGAGCACGAGATACTACCCAACTCGCTTGTTCCGTTGCTCCTTCAGTCGCTTTCCTACAACATTCATGAACAATACCCACAAGGGTTATTTGAGATAGGCAAGACCTTTGTCAAATCATACTCAACAATAGAAGAGAGATGGAGCATCAGCGCAGTGGTAGCCCATGCTGACGCTAGCTATACTGACATAAAATCAAGACTGCAGGCACTCCTAAGATCATGCTTTGGTAAAGAGGCAATCACAAGGGCCTCAACTAACCATATGTTTATGGAAGGCAGATGTGCCGAGGTCATATTTGATAGTAAGCCTATTGGTGTACTCGGAGAGATTATTCCCGTTGCGCTTGAAAACTTTAAGTTAAGGGTGCCTGTGGCAGCGTTTGAGATAAACCTGCTTGCCATCATAAAGGACAAATAGCAGGGACGCGAATGATAATGCACCCCGTTAAAGAGCACGTAGAGGACACAGCTTACGGCTAACCAGTGACAGCGTGTGAGTCAGAGGCGGGGCACATATCATTTTTATACCCAATAGGCTACAATGCCGACAATGTCACAGCAAAATGGTGAGAAGGTAGCAGAAGATAAAAAGCCAAAGGCAGTTGCATTACTCTCTGGCGGCTTGGACAGCAGCCTGGCCGTAAGAATGATGCTCCAGCAGGGCATCGACATCGAAGCCGTTGCTATCAAGACTCCCTTTTGTGATTTTGACTGTGGCAAGGGGTGTGGGCACCGAGTTAAAGAGGTAGCTGATGAACTCGGAATCAAGCTAAATACAGTGTATTTTGGTGAAGAGTACCTTCGTATGCTAAAGAATCCTAAACACGGCTACGGCTCAGGTATGAATCCATGTATTGATTGTAGAGGTATGATGTACAATGCCGCCAAGGAGCATATGAAAAGGACCAGTGCTGATTTTGTGATAACAGGCGAAGTACTGTTTCAGCGCCCTATGAGCCAAAACAACCGTGCATTACACATAATTGAAAAAGAAACGGGCATGGAATGTAAGGTTCTACGACCTTTGTCTGCAAAGCACCTCCCACCCACAGAAGCCGAAAATAGGGGCTTGATAAAGCGTGAAAACATGGGTGATATTAAAGGTAGATCAAGGAAAGGGCAGTTGGCGTTGGCAAAGCACTTTGAGATATCTGAGCCACCAAATGCAGCCGGGGGCTGCTTATTAACGGATCCGGGCTTCTCAAAGCGCGTCAAGGATATCATGGATAACTGCGACGACATCCCAACTCTCAACGATATTGAGCTTTTAAAGGTCGGTAGGCACTTTCGGATTTCACCTGATGCCAAGTTCGTGGTTGGAAGAAATAAGGACGAAAATGAGGTTATAAAGGCACTCGCGACAAACGGTGACCTCATTATGGAGGTCAAGGACTATGTCGGACCGACATGTATACTGCGATGCAAAAGCTACGATGATTCGTTGCTGGCAAAATGTGCTGCAATAGCTGCACGTTATTCTGACGCTCCTAGAGATTACCTTTCCAAGGTCTCCATAATCGTTGACTCAAAGAAAAGTGAAGTTACTGTGCTGCCAGCTGACGTTCGTACAATAGAAATGCTGCGGATATAAGCTAATAATATTTTCTCCACGTATCAGAGTCATTCAGCTAAAATCAACTATCCGGTAAATGAGAATTGACCAGTATGACTATTGATTACACATGGCAAGCTCAATTGCAATTCGCAGAAGATAGGTAGTAAATGCAGACCCAGAAATCACCGCTTTATTTGAAGGCACTTACATTGCGCGATATATCGGATATCTCCACAGTAAAGGAAGATATCAAGAAACACATGATCCTTATTATCAGAGTGACGCCACTTGCGCAAAAAGACTTGGAGGAATTGCGCAAGGTTGTCGAGGATCTTTATTCGTATACACAGTCAGCGGGCGGCGACATTGCACGGCTGGGGGAAGAGCGCATTGTCATTACGCCCCCAGGTGTGAAGATCTGGCGAGGTTTGTATGAACTATAGTAGCTTTATTGCTTCCTGCACCAAGGGGTGCTGTGTCTGTATTCTAAACTGCTTGTTTATCATGCTCGCGAGGTTCTGTGCCTTTGATCGCTCACCGTGGTTGACAAGAACTCGCCTAAGCTTGGGACGAAGTCGCATAACATACGCCATAAGCTGGTTATAGTCGCTGTGATTACCAAGGCCATCGATCCTTTGGACTTGGCAGTCAACCTTCACGCTTTCACCCTTAATTGTAATTTGTCTGGCACCTTCTAATAGGGCTCTGCCTGGGGTATCGAGAGATTGATAGGACAGCATAATCAGCGTGTTTCTGGGATCATTGGCTATTTGCTTCAGGTAATCCACAGACGGCCCTCCCACGAGCATGGAAGAAGGAGCAAGTACTATTGCAGGTTCGGATGGTTTAAGCGTATCCGATTCAACTATTGAGAATTGGGGACCAAATTGGCTTGTTTCCGACTCTAGTACATGGTTGCCCAGCTCTTTTGAAAGATATTCCGGATACGCCTCATATACAGCTGTTGCTTCTGAGATAGTCTTTTCCAGAAGTACTTTTGTCCTAAGCCTGCCGCTTTTTGTAAACCTGTCAAGGAGAAGGATAAGGTCCTGGGAAATGCCAACTGCAGGCACCGGCATTAGTACGTGGCCGCCTGCCGCAACTGTACTTTCGATCGCGGTGGCAAGATGGATCTCTGCATCTTCGCGGGAGCACATGATATCTTCCTTGCCTCCGTACGTGCTTTCAATTATCATTGTCTCAACCCTTGGAAAATTCCAAGAAGCGTTTTCAAGTGTAAGCGTCTTGCCGAACTTCATATCGCCTGTGTATACTAGGTTGTGCTCACCGTTCCCAATGTGCAGATGAACAGAAGTCGATCCTATAATATGTCCTGAGTTTGAAAGCACAAGCTTGACATCTGGCGAAATATCAGTCACTACACCGTGCATTAGCGTGACTGTGTGTGTCACTGCGCTGTCGATGTCTTGCTGTGAAAAGAACGTGTCTCTCCCACAATACTGGAGATATTCGCGCTGAAGCATACTCATGAGCAAGAGAGTTGGCTCTGTACAGTAAACCGGACCCCTATACCCGTATTTGAAGAGCGCCGGCGTAAAGCCAGTATGATCAAGATGAGCATGGCTGAGAACTACTGCATCAATGTCTTCCATACTTATGCCTGCAATATCAAAGCGAGGCGTGGCTGCTAATGGGTCTTTGGCTGACACGTTGAGTCCACAGTCCAGAATAATCTTGCTTTCACGAGTTGCAAGCAGCATACATGACCTGCCTATCTCAGCAAATCCCCCTAGCGTGAGAAGGCTCGCTTCAGCCTGGTCAGATAATTTCGGTCGAAATATCTTATCTCCAACTTCCCGATAGAACTTAATGCGCTGGCTTGTTTTTTCAGCGAGTGTCTTATAAAGTGTCTCAATTGGCAGCATGTTTTGAGGAGCTTTCCGGACCCGTACTCTCCAGCCTATTTTTTCTGTAAGATCTAAATCCTTACCTTCTCGTACGATGAGCCACGGCTTCTTAGCAAAGATTACTGCCTCGCCTAAGACGCCGTCAAAGAATGTACCATTAACGTCAGCCTCCTTTGGAATTGTGTCTGCAATAACCTTGGAGGACTCATCTTGAGAGAGCCTAATTGATTCATCTGTCCGGATAACAATCCGCTTCTTTATCGTATTGACCATGTTTAGGACAAGCTGGTTGTTTTGTAGTAGGTATCCCGGGTTCTTAGAATAAAGCGCAATGCATGGACCTTCATATTCGATTTTTGTTAGGCTAGCCTCCTGCGGCAGACTTTGCAGTATCACTGCCATGATATTTTGGCTAGCAGGTTCTTGATGATGTGGTGGTTTACGCTGCATGAATGTTATTCCTAGCTAACTATCAAACGAACGTTTCTGGCAAGAGTAATGGCATCGGTTACTTCGATGCCGGTATTAAGCATTTGGCTTGTTTGTCCTAGCAGGTTAAAAAAACCAAATACAGCCCGGTCGGTTTAAGTTGCACTGCTATTCAGTTAGGAGTTATATCTAACGCTAGCCATGCCAGCTGAGTATTACTAGGAGGACAGCCAAGAAAAATGAAATGTCGACAAGATATCATTGGAGCTACCAGTTATACGCTGAATTTCCAACCTTCTCAAACCCCATCTAGTGTGTTTCTGGCAGGATCGCCTGAACATATAAATCAACAACTGCGAGAGGAAGTTCCAGGATGGAAATGGTCTCTCCATGAGTATCACAGACATGGGACAGATATTTATCAAGTTAGGCATGACTAGGCAAGGCCCCAGCCCTTGGACTGTTACAGTAATATCTAGGGCCTCATCTAATATGACTAAGTATGTACAGGTATCTAAAATCTCAGCTATGAATCACGCCCAACACCAGACCAACAGGTGGGTGCAAGCTTAATTAATTGCCGCATGTGCAGGTTTTCCTAATTGAGTTCTCCCCCAACCCACCTCATGGAATTGCCAAGAAAAATACTCATTGGTGATGGTGTCATTTCTCAGGTTGGGCCGCTTATCCGAACGCTGAATAGTAAAGCGGTCAAGGTTGCTGTTGTTACCGGTAGAACGGTTAAAATGAAGGCAGGCTACGATCTAGAGTCCTCCCTTGAAAAGGCTTCTCTAGAAAGCTCGCTGCATGTATTAAGCCATGCATCAATGGGCGTCGTTGACATGCTACGAGAGGAGATTGGCGACAAACTGCCGGACTTCGTCATTGGTCTTGGGGGCGGACGCTCTGTAGATATCGCGAAAATGACAGCATTCCAGATAGACAGACCCTTTCTGAGCGTACCAACATCAGCATCGCATGATGGAGTATCAAGCCCTTTTGTTTCAATAAGGGGTACCAACAAGCCACATTCGATAAAAGCAAATACCCCACTCGGTGTAGTTGCAGACACTCGGCTGATGTTGGAAGCACCTTCCCGACTTCTGGCAGGGGGTTGCGGGGACTTGGTTGCAAAAATAACTGCAGTTAAGGACTGGGAGCTCGCCCGCGACGAGAGGGGCGAGTACTTTGGTAGTTATGCAGCCAATCTTGCCTGCATGAGTGCCACGATAATAATTGACGAATCGGAGAAACTAAATTGCAAGAGCCACTTCAGCATTCGCACGATCGTTGAAGCGCTGATAAGCGCAGGTGTCGCCGCATGCATCGCAGGTAGCAGCAGACCATGCTCAGGAGCTGAGCACCTTTTCAGTCACGCAGTGGAATATGTGGCCGGCTCAAACATAGGACTGCACGGCGAGCGCGTCGGTATGGGCACGATAATGATGGCAAAGCTGCACGGCCTTAACTGGGAGAAGATCTCAGAAACATTAGAAAATGTCGGGGCGCCAACTAAAGCAAAGCAGATCAGACTGAGTGAAGAACATGTGGTGAGGGCATTGACCGCAGCTCAATCTCTGCGCCCTGACAGGTATACGATCCTGAGCAAGGTCAAGCTGGACAAAAAATCCGCGTTTGAGCTTGCAAAGTCGGTTGGCGTGATTTAATGGTTGAGCTTGCGAGGTGGTGTGCTTTTCGATGCTCAAGTTCTGTTCAGTATCAAATCGCGGTAATATTGAGAAAAGTCTGCGTGCATGCGGAACACATTACATTTCTGACTTAATTTCGTCGATGTTTCTTCAAGTAGTGTCGAATCGTATTATAGACTTTGGTTGAAAGGTGGGGAGGGGATTCGAACCCCTATAAATTCGCTAACCACTAATGCGATCTGCAGGCGAACGCATGGCCGCTCTGCCACCCCACCACGGTCACAGCTGCTAGTTCTTTTTCAGCTCATAATTTAAAGCATTGGCATACGAACGTGCCGCAAGCTTGGCCACCCTAATTGGCTCCGGGATAGACCCCTGTAGAGTAAAAGAATTTAGTACGGTGACTGCGCTCCTCTGGCTTACTCTCCAACACCGGATGAAAAGATTCTTCCCTGTATTGAGTGTCACTCGCTCGCGCAATCCTAGTTTTTGGTATTGTGCAAGCTTGTCCTTCCAATCATCAAAGTGGTGTTTGATGCTGCCCTCGAGACCTTTTGAATCTTCAAAAGTTATCGCAATTACAGGCAGACCTGTTTCTCCTGCAACCTGCTCACCGTCGATGATGTTGTACATGCTGATAACAAGGCCGTCAAGCAGAATGCAGTTGATGTCTTCCCTTCCAAGCGACCTGTGTATCGAAACTATACTATTAGTTGCGTCATCGCCCCCTATTGTGGTCGAGGCGTATGCCATGCCGTCAATAATGAGATCCCGTCGCATAATTACGCCGGCTAGGATTGATTTCTGACTGGATTTTTTGAAACTCTCGGCTATGCCGAGTACCCTGATTCCCTTTTTTTCTGGATGAACTCTGGGGGAAATAATTAATCAATTTGCGTACAGTATTGATTTAAGTATATTGTGTCAGATACTTCCTTGCGCAGTGTAGATTACCCTAGGCAGATCAAATCAGACTAAATTTCCATAAAGAAGTAGAGGGACCAAGTCATGAACTAAGCAATCCAAGTTGGATACATTTAGAAACTTGCAAACTCCCATAACACTTAGAAGTGTGCCTGTAATTCAAATTGGTGTTACCTTAGAGATTTCTAGGATATGGATAATGACACCTAGCAACCTCAGTGAGATTGACCGTCAAGAAGCTAAAGGTGATTTTTCTGAAAAACTCGAGAAAAATTCAATACTTCCCATAGTTTGGAGGACTGATGTATTGAATTTGATAGAAGAACTGTACCTTTCTCTGCAGCCCAGATGAGGCATATAGGTATAGAATCTGATCAGCCATTCTACCTACGGAAAAGGAGGAGTTTCACAGCAAAGGAACATTGAGATGCAGTGAAATAATGCTTATGTTTTACCTTCATGTACAGCAAAGGACTATTCCTCATTTAGAAATATGTCTTTTACTTGGCTCCGCTGGGAAGTTGAAAACTTGCAGCCCAGCTCAAAGAGATTTTTCCAAAAAAAATGCCTAGCCTTAATGCTAATCCGGATACTCTACAACTCGACAGAAGAAGAACCGTTATTCGTAGATTGCCCGTTTAAATCCTCTAAAGTGAAAGCAAAACGTGAGCCTTCAAATTCTTCACTTCCGAGTCGTTCCCACTTTACTCTATACTGCCTAGTCACGTGCTTGCCTATTATCGTAATGTTTTTTGGTAGGTCCTCCCAAAGCTTCTCTACCTTTTCAGAATTCTTCGTCATCAAAAGCGATCTGCGCCTCTTCATAAGATATTTGATCGCTACATTTCTGTGCACTTGGCCTTCGACGGGTATATGCTCTTTTCCTGTGTCTATCGTAAACTGACGTTTAGCCAATGCAATTATCCTGAGATAATATATAGAAAAGGTTTGTGGCTAAAATAAACCCAAGGAGAGAATGTTAATTCTCTCTTACGCCAGCAGTAGTTTTGACAATCCTTTTATTGACATGACCATTGTTCCTTATGGATATTTGCCCGTTGCGCCGTCATTTAGGTGGCTAGACTATTTTTCATGGAAGCATATGTAAATATCTTCCTTAGGTTTATTCTATGACCCTACAATCCCGGTATGAATCCGTCATAAATATCATAATATCTTTAACTGGGATAAGCTAGATCTCATTGTTTGCCATACTTAGGATCTAAGGGAAAGCCAAGGTCAGCGCGCAGAGCACGAAAACCACTACAGGACAATTGGCCCAAGACAGCAGTGGGTAGGTGGCTAAGATGCACCTATAGGAGATGTGGCTTTGAATGGCAATACTTTGGGGGTCGGAACTGGGCTGAATGTCCAGTATGTCACTCCACAATGAAGGTTGCAATCGCGCTGAGAAACTACAGACTAGCTGACAAAGAATAAACTTTCTTCCTGCGCAACTGACAGCTCTACAGCATTTCGATCCTTGTCATGTATTACCAGCAGAGCCTTTTCTATCCCATGTTTTTTTGCTAGCGCTTGCATATGGAAATTCAAAGTATAGGAATCATTAAAAGAGTCTGAATCTATCAATTCGAGACCTTCGCTGTAGACGCTCAACTTCAAACCTTCTGATGACTTCTCTATTAGAGTGATGTATATGAGCTTTCTTAGTGCCTAGCTGATTTTAAATGCTACCTTGAGTGTTGCTGCTGCACCCGATATCCCTGATCTTACTGCTCCCAACGCTAGTATCGAAAAGGGTGTCTATGTTATGTTATATTTCTGACTCTTTGGATTTGCACTTGGTGCTCGCCCTGTGGAACGAAAAAGTCAACATAGATTGTCTTGCCGTCAGGTCTTATCGAAGCTTCATGAAGTTTGTCATCTAGTGTTACCGTCACAGTATGATTTTGAGACACTTGAGGTAACATGAAGCTCATGGGTCCGCCTGAGGGACTATAAGGCCTTATTCGGAAGGCTATGCTATCCGTTTCATTTTCATATCGGATTGCGCTTACTTGAGCAGCTGCATTTAGACCATAAGCAATAAACTTGCCGCCGCCAGCGTCTATTGTTGTTATCGGATCGTCAAGGTCAAGGCCTGCGCAACTGTAATAGTATACCCTTGGTTTTACTGCAGGATCAGGAATGGCAAAAAAAACATGCTCCTCGCCTGCCTTCAGAACAGGGATCACATTGCTTCTTACGCTGTCAAGCTGAGTCGCATTCTCGCTGCGTACCGAGGCAAAGACGTTAATGTTGTATACGTCGAAAGGAGCATTGTTCTTGACTGTCCCAACAAACGCCCTTTCCTCTCCTGCGGCCATGCTAGTGTAATTAAGTATGATCATGTCAGTGATTTGTGTTGCTTCAACCTGCTTGACGTCTGCTATGAAGGGGTCACCTGCGATTCCGGACTCGACTACGAACTTGAAAGGCGAGTCGTTCAGTGGCCATATGATTCTGCCATATGTAGACTGCTGCTCGATCCTAATCTCCGCTTTTTCCTGCACTGCTAAGCCCACGGTGGCTTCAACAGGCAAGGTGCCGGTGTTCCGGACCGTGCCTACGATGTTCGTTCTACCCTGAGAATCAACGAAAGATGATTGGGCAATAATTTTAACGGTTTCATCAGCAGAATTTGCGGAATATGTAGAATATGCACCTGTAGTAAACGACAAAATGACTAGAAGTGCTAGTGTCCACACGGCTGATATCTGCATCCTATAAGACACGATAAGGCTTTGTAGATTGACAGGCTTATTATCTATTGGATTGGATCAGCTTGGTTTGCAAGCCCGAATTTTCGGGATTCAGACTATTTCAATATAGCCAACGAGATAGCTGTCAGAAATATGTGTGCGACTCTGAAATTTAAGTTTCCCTAACCCCCGGCGTTTTCGCCGCTTAACGCCAGACGTTCCTGGTACACATCTATTAGCTGGTTTAATACATCATCATAACTAATGTTGCGCCTTTCTGTATGCATCATATCATTCAAAATTGAACCTAACCTCCTGTACGTCTGCTCGTCCACGCTCAGCAACTTCATTATTTTAGTGGAATTTATGCGGATATTTATTGGTTCAAATCAGCAACTCGGCAGGGCACTCAACTGCAAACCTGCCGCAGGAGACCGCTCCTTGTGCTCATGTCATGAACCTGCTACTGGTTGATGCCATGACGGATTTCTGAAATTGATAGTGCTACCTAAAATATTGCAGTACCTCTTATTGCATCGAATACGCTATTGAGGCTGCGGGGAATAAAAGAAACTCCGTCTATTCATGCGTCGACGATTGTAGGCGCGCAAGCTCTTATTATTCCCTGCTCGAGTGGGTCTACGATTTGGTTTTTGGTTTTTCCTTCCCCCCATCGATGCTGCGTTGCCAGCGCATTTGTGATATTATGTAATGTAAAGCCGATTTTGAATGATGTGCCAAGTGTAACTTCTGACATCACCAATGCCCCACTCATGGCAGCTGAGTGGCCCAAGTTGTTCATATTCATACCTGCAGCTATCTACCATAAGAGCAATAGCAAATGATCTTTGGATCTTTCTTTGGATGAGCTGAGCTCCGTTTGCTAGCGGAGCGAATACATAAGTCTTTGGGGGGATGCAAAAACGACAGATGGATTTCGACCCTCGCCGCCATCGGCGCATCATTGGCCGTATACCATATAACTAAGAAAATGCAATAGTCATACCCATAAGGGCAACTGCGATTTCGAATATTGCAATAAGTTATGTCTAAGCAGGAAAGAGGTAGATGTACAGACATGCTAGTGATATAACCATTGTAAGCATCAACTAGTATTATCATCAAACGATGCTAATTAAGAGAGGTTTATTATTATGGCCGGATAATGCCTATCAATTAATGAAGCGGTACATGTTGCATCTGCATAACATTATGCCACATACTCCTAAAGACGCTACTTCCCTTCTCCATAGGGCAAGGGAACTTGTTGAGTCCGAAGTTACCATTCGCGATGCCCGTGTTTCCAAAAAATATATCGAGTTTGATACCAGCGTACCTTACCATATGGATGTGAAGACAATAGTGACAAAGCTAGAAACCATTGCTCCATTGGCCAGCTATGAGGAAGTAATCGAGTACCACATGGAGAAGGAAAAAGCCCTCAAGCGTGCGGTAGAGCTATTCAATGATGAAAAGTATTGGCAAGCTCACGAAGGGCTCGAATACATATGGAAAAATGCGAAAGGGATTGAAAAACAAATTCTCAACGGTATAATACTTGTAGCGGCTGCGTTTGTACATAACGAAAAGGACGAGCACGATGTTTGCATATCTATCTTACAGAGGGCGAGGAAAAAGTTTGACCGAGCAACCGGTAATTATTATGGAATTGATATAAACAGAATTGTCGACATGATTTCTAAAATTATAAACACTGGCAAAGTAGATAGGTTTACAATATGAAAGCTCATGCGATCAACTAAATAGATGCGCTTACCGTTGGGAAGATAGTGGTGAAACCGCGAGATGCAATTTCATGGTTCCAACCAAGCTTGGACAGATAATTGCCTGCATAATTTCTGCCAATTTGTCAACCAGTCAGAGCCTGTGACTAGCAAATGGAGAATAGTTTGCATCTGTGTGATTGTCATGATTATGAATCTAAATTTTGATTCATAGTTGGTGATGCCGGGCTGGCTTTCTAAGACCTACGCAATGTTTTGTCCCGCTTACACTCTGCTTTTGCGGCCTGATTGGAGCGTGCCCATAGCGAGCATGCACATTTCGTAATGTTTATCATATACTAGTGCAAAGTATGTCCTTGTCCAACATTTGCGCCCAGTCCAGAATCTGAGTAGAACAATTTTTACCGCTTTGGGTTTGGCGGAATTATAATGGCAGCCAGCAGATGTATATGGAATTTGCCATCCTCCCTCGCTTCTATAGAATATACTGGATTTCGAATTTGAGAAAAAAATTGACAAGGACTTGATAACGGGTATCGTGGGTCTATTTTAAATTGTTCAACCAAATTGCAATCCACGCCGCGAATTTGTTCCCTGAAGAGGTCGTTACTCACTACGGCTTTAATAGGATCCCTTTTTCGGAAAAGGACAGGAAGTGTCTTGTCTGTCTATCTAGGAAAGTTGATAGAACATCAATGAAACACAAGAATGTACGCTCTACAGCTGCCTTATCAAATGAGTGCAATAGTTGTTAGCATACATTGGAAATTATAGTCATTTGAACGTTCTCCGCTTATTTGAGATCCGTCATTACGCACAATAGATATTATAGGATCCAGTGTTTTTAACTGTCTGAAACATTGAATGAGGTATCAGTAGTAGCTGGACCGGGATCCTCTGATCTCGCCAACAATATTGCAGGGAGGCTTGGAGCGCAACTGAATGTGGCAGATATCAGAATATTCTCAGATGGCGAAAGTAGCATCAAACTAAGCAACGTTGCCAAGAATTGTATTATTGTACAGTCAACCTATCCGCCCGCTGACACTCACCTAATGCAGCTATTGATGATGGCAAAAAAGTGTACGGATGACGGTGTGCAGCATATGTGTGCTGTTGTTCCTTACCTTTGCTATGCTCGGCAGGACAGGGCATTTCTAGAAGGCGAGGTAATAAGTATTGATGTGGTGGCGAAATTGTTGGAAACAGTGGGGGT
>JBJMEE010000130.1:0-5740 GCA_045809585.1 Nitrososphaera sp.
TAATCTGGGATGAACAGGCAATAACAACTGGCAGGACTCCAATAAACGAGACACACAGTATAGTATCTTTCATTGGAAATGGCACGATGACTGTGCCAGACACTGGTGAGACTCTCAACATGACTAACAGCGGCTCCGGGCTTGTCTCTCCTGTACCAGGATATAATGAGACTGTCAGCGCTTATGGAAGGGAACACGTCTTCTCTGAAGACGACGGTGATACTACAGCTATCACATTTTATGAAATTATACGGTACGACCCTACGACCTTTGAAGGGAAGGGACTTGTAACAGCAGTGTTTGATAGAAACGCAACTGGAAGTCTTGCACCATTTAACGGCATGATGGTGATAGGAACACATGATGAAGACCCAAATGCTGCGGCAGCAACCATAAAGTTATGGCAGTGACAGAGTGCGATATCATTACCAACGACCAACACCACTACTACTAGTATGGAAGGACGTCCCCCAACTTCTCCAATGAATGCAACAACTATGACAAATGCTACTACCGCTTACACAAATGCGACAGCGACTGATGAAGAGGGAGAAGAACGACAACAACAAGAACGACAAACAACTACAACGATACCAGCACCACTGCTGGAATAATAACAAGAATGATAGAGTAGGCAGTTAGAGGTCTATTATTGGTCGCTTAACTCTTTTTCTTTTTTCCTTCTTCCCCTACTCTTTGTATCATCTCACATTGCATGTCATGGTTATCATGCTACATTATATGACAGAGTTGAGCTTTGTAAGAGTTGTTGTTGTAGTTCTAGATATGACAGAGGAATACATACCACACCACTAGATAGAGCGACTCTCTCTCTCTCTCTCTCTCTCTCTCTTATCTATATGTGGAAACAAAGAAACTAAGAAGAAGCCCAACGATAAAGGCAATCCTCATTGGTATAGCGAGGAGGACATAACCTAGGAGAATGGTTATGTTGCAAATCTTGGCGGCGCGTGGGAGGAGGAAGAAGAATGAGAGAGAAAATGGTTAATAGTGGTTAGTTGGTTAGTTGCTATTGTTTTCTTATACTTTCTTCCCTCTTTCTTTCTGTCTTGTTATGACACTAGGATGACGACTGCTACTATAGCCACCAACTTCCTCATCCTCCCGGTTAGACATCTTTATCCGTTGGCTACTCCCATAATTGATTGGATGCATCCGTCTCCATGACTCCTTGGTTGTGGGACCTGCGTTGGTTATTTTTACTGACGATAGCAGGGCTTTGGATCCCTGACCTCCGCAATGCCAGTTGTTGGGAGCCTTTCTAAATAGGATATGCAGTTGCCCATGCTTTATGCGCGCGAAGAATGTTTATCTCTCGACCTAGTAATTTATATACATAAGAAATGAAGAATATCAGCAAGGACAAATCGCTGGAAATAAGTGACTTGATTAAAGAGGAATACGGAATGGATTTTTTGTTTCTTTACAATTGTAAAGCTGGGTCGATATATAATAGAAGGTCCAAAGGTTAGCCATATGGCAACTGATCCTGTCTGTGGCATGTTTGTGGAAGAAAAGCCGGAGTCAATCCAGCAGATAGTGGATGGAAGAAAATATTATTTCTGTAGTACGCAGTGTCTCAATGAATTTACAGAGCCGGAAAGAGAATTACGAAAGCTGAAGAAACATGTTGCAATAAGCATTGCCCTTACAATTCCTATTGTGACATTGACGCTGCCTCACATGTTTCCTTCTCAGTTTGAAGGGTTAATTCCCCTTCCTATGGATATCAGTAGCTATGTTATGCTAGCGCTAGCAACACCAATTCAGTTCTGGATCGGCTGGCGCTTCTACAAGGGTATGTGGGATGGAATAAAGGCAAGAGCATCTAACATGGATACGCTAATAGCGCTAGGAACTACTGCAGCATATGTCTACAGCGCAGTTGTTACAATTGCACCAGACTACTTTCCGTTTACATCAGTATATTTTGAAACTGCAGCAATCATAATCACATTAATCCTAGTAGGAAGACTTCTAGAGACTAGGACAAAGGAGAAGGCATCAAGCGCAGTAAGGAAACTGATAGATCTCCAGCCTAGGATGGCTAAAGTGGTAAGGGAAGGAACCAGAGAGGAAGAAGAAATTCCTGTCGAGCAGGTCCAGGAAGGAGATCTGCTAGTCATTAGACCCGGTGAGCGTGTGCCTGTCGATGGTATTGTAATCGATGGAGCATCTTCAATAGACGAGTCTGCAATTACGGGTGAGAGCATCCCTGTGGATAAGTCGAGGGGAAGCGAAGTTATAGGTGCTACAATCAACCAGAGTGGGCTTCTTACAGTCAGAGCCACCAAAGTGGGTCAAGATACTGTACTGTCTCAAATAATCACGCTTGTAGAAAATGCAAGAATGGGCAAGGCACCTATGCAGAGGATCGTAGACCAAGTTGCAAAGTACTTTGTGCCGGCTGTAATTGTGGTGGCAGTTAGCGCAGGGCTTGGATGGTATTTAGTAGGAGGAGCAGGTTTAACATACTCACTCCTCGCGTTCGTATCAGTGATAATCATAGCGTGCCCATGTGCTCTTGGCATCGCCACCCCTGCGGCGCTAATGATGGGGGCTGGTAAGGGTGCAGAGAACGGCATACTATTCAAAGGTGGTGAGTATCTGGAAATTGCAAGAAAGATAAACACTGTAGTATTTGACAAGACAGGTACCTTGACAGAAGGCAAGCCATCTGTCACAGACATCGTAGACCTGTCAGGAGGCATCGGCGAAAACGAGCTATTGAGACTCGCAGCGGTTGCAGAATCAGGTTCTGAGCATCCACTAGGACAAGCGGTAGTCAGGAAGGCAAAAGAGGCGGGTCTGCCCGTATCAAACCCTGAGTCATTTGAAGCTATGTCAGGTCGTGGGCTCAGGGCTACCTATGCAGGTCACATAATCCTAATTGGGAACAGAAAGATGATGCATGAAAACGGGATCAAGGTTGTTGGCACCCGTGTCGATTCAATCCTATCAAGGCTTGAACAGGAAGGCAAGACAGCCACACTTGTATCAATTGATAGTGGGCTATCCGGAATAATCGCAATGGCAGATACGGTCAAAGAAAGTGCACGTGAAGCGGTCGACTCACTTAAGAACAAGATGGGCATAGAAGTGATGATGCTGACAGGCGACAATGAAAGGACTGCCAAGGCAATCGCATCCAAGCTTGGCATAGATAGAGTAATTGCACAGGTTTTACCGCAGCAGAAGGAAGAGATGATTGCAAGGCTCATGTCAGAAGAAGAGGGTAGTAGTAGAGTCGTAGCGATGGTGGGAGACGGCATAAATGATGCACCTGCACTCGCACGTGCAGATTTGGGGATAGCGATAGGCTCCGGAACTGATGTAGCAAAAGAGACAGGCGGGATAATTCTGATAAAAGGTGATGTAAGGGACGTAGCGACCGCTCTGGAATTAGGCAAAAAGACTGTATCTAAGATAAAGCAGAACCTGTTTTGGGCGTTTGCATACAATACCGGCTTGATACCTATAGCAGGAGGCGCATTGGTGCCTTTCCTTGGACTAAGTGTGTTTGGATGGCTGCCTATACTTGCAGGGGTAGCTATGGCTCTGAGCTCGGTAACAGTAGTAGGAAACTCTATTCTGCTTGGAAGGTACAGACCACGATATGCTGCTGCCGCAAAACCAAAGGTGGAGCAGATTTACTCTGACAAAGAACTGAAAAGTGTGTATGCGCCCAGCAAGGCTTCCTACTCCTCCGCTACTTAAGGGCTTCTAGAAAAAAGAAGTAGTAGTTGTTGGATCAAACACACACTAGGGAAATTTTCTTATCCTTTTTGAAAATAATTAAATCACTTCGGCATTGAGTATATTGCAGCGCGCGTTGTCTGTAGACCTTGATGACAGCACTGACGTTGGAATCCTAAAATAATTTTTGATGGAAGAAGGCAGAAAGTCCTTCCGTGCCATTTCTCGTGAGATAAAAATGAGTACCCCTGCAGTCAAAAGCAGATATTAGCGCCTCGTGAATATGGGGCTTTTCAAGTCAGTCAAACCAGAGATCGATTTATCTAAAGTCGATTAAGTGAGGAAAGGCGAGTTCTTTGCGGGAGAAGAAACCATCAAGCTGCTAGAGGAACAAAAAAGAATACTTCCACATAAAAGTAGAAGAGAACATGAAGGTAAGATGCAATGCGAATACTGTGGCAGGGGGAACCCATGAACAGCAAACCAAAAGTGCTTTAGATTACAGAACTTTCAGCGATTTTTCTGCTGTGTCGGCTGCAAGAACAACCATAGAGGAAAAAGCGTGCTGGTAGAATACAGTCAGTAGTTGAGCAGTATATAGAAGAAATGAGTGAAAAAAAGACTCAAAGAAACTGCTACCTTGATTTTGATAATAAAAACAACAAATTACCTCGAGCGTGTTGAATCGTCGTTTATCTAGCGATTTCGGTGTTTGTACTATACCAGTTGTTCAGACTTTTCGTACTAGCAATGACTGCCTTTTCCCCATTACAATTGCAAGCTACTCTTGCTTTATACTGAGAGATCCATACTCTAATTATAATGTGCGAAGAGATCATGAGGATAAGAATGTAGGACACAGGCGTAAGGGTAGTAGTTAAGAAGAAGAGGTTGAAATGCTCAAGGTTATATTGTATTTGATGTGATGTGTATGGAGGAAAATTGGAGTAGTCATAAATCCGCTAACATTATAAGATTGCGCAAGGGCTTTGGTTGTGAATGTTGTTATTCAAAGTT
Organism: Nitrososphaera sp.; assembly: GCA_045809585.1. Taxonomy (GTDB): domain Archaea; phylum Thermoproteota; class Nitrososphaeria; order Nitrososphaerales; family Nitrososphaeraceae; genus Nitrososphaera. The sequence goes on from JBJMEE010000130.1 coordinate 4,735, forward strand.
AGGAGTGGTTAATCTCAGCATATGCAGCAGCCTAACAAACCCGACCTTGAGCGTACCATGCTTCGCATGGGATCAGTTGCATTCATTGCAGGCATCGTTATTACCATTGTATCTACCATGTTTCATGCTTCCAGTGAGGACTTGACAAACCATCCAGTTGTCTTTGCAGTATATGCCGAAAGTGATCTATGGATAGCTGCCCATATAGGTCAGTTTGCCGGTGTTATGTTAGTTTTTGCTGGCGGATTTGTAGCTCTCTTTCGGTTACTTGTGGGGTCAGAATCAAGCGCTGCTTCAGCGTTAGCATGGCTTGGCTTTGCGGTAACTATAATGGCAGCAAGCACTTTTGCGCTTCTTCAGGCTGTTGACGGAATCGCTCTAAAGAGAGCAGTGGATTCTTGGTATAATACTTCTACTACTGCTTCTTCTGCAGCTATAGAAGAAAAAGCCATCGCGTTTCGAGTTGCAGAAGGGATTAGGTGGGTTGAGATTGGCATCAATAGTATTAATCGTATTATACAAGGTGCCGTTGCTATAATCTTTGGTGTTGCAATAGCAAAGAGTGCCCTTCTTAGCAGATGGATTGGAGGAGTCGGGATATTTGCTGGCGTCGCTACCGTTATTGCTGGTGTGGGTGTTGCATATGTAGGGTTTGCACCTCTACCCATCGTGGGAGACATGGCTACAATAACTACCTTCGCTTGGGTGGTAATCCTGGGTATTTTTATGTGGAGAGAGACAATGGCAAACAAGATCATCAGTAGGTAATTCACTAAAAAGAATATACTCTATCTATTTGGAACTATCAAGGCTTTGCTATACTTCATTTATGTATTGCCTTGTTTTGACAAATTCTGAAGAGCAAAAAATAATGGACTATGGCAGTAGGCATATAGCTCTACATTTTTGTATGCTGCCTATTGCCCTATTTGATTTGCATTTACCATTACATTAAACGTCCCAAGTAGCCTTGACCCTCCTCATCGTCATGAGTAATATTTAGCAT
>JBJMEE010000131.1:0-9316 GCA_045809585.1 Nitrososphaera sp.
TGTCGTAGAGGTCCTTGACTATTTTGTTTGCTTTGCCATGGGGGACCGATGTAAATACAAGGTCGCAATTGTCCGTCAGCTTTTCCATGTCCATTGGGGAGAATGTAATGTCGACAAAACCCTTCAGACTTGGGTGGACACGGTGAACATACTCGCCTGCCTTCTGCCGCGATATCACCATATTAAGCTCTATCTTTGGGTGAGCAACCAAAAGTCGCAGTAGTTCTCCTCCTACATAACCCGAAGCGCCAACTACTCCAACTTTCATTTATGAAATTCCCCATGGCTAAAATGCATTTCTTCTAATTTTTTGCTTCAAAAATCCTCATTTATATTTTTTGGTCAGGTATAACCATAAACAGTCAATAGTGACCAGAATAGGTCATTACTTCCTTGCTACACTGACAGCATAATCAATCATTTCACCTGGAATATCAGCCTTTGACACGCTGGCGGCCCCGCGGAACTCAACTGTATTATTTACTTCGTGAACGACAATCCCATGACTCTTGTCTTCCATCATGTCCACGCCCAAGATGCCACCCCCCACAGTCTTTGCGGCTCTTAGGGCTAGATCTTCCATCTCCTTTGTTATTGGAGCAAGTTCGACCTTGCCTCCCCGGGCAACATTTGTGCGCCACTCTGATTGCGAAGAATAGCGATAGATTGCGGCGACGGCCTGGTCGCCAATTACTATGCAGCGGATGTCCCGCGGTGGCCTATCAACCATTTCTTGAATGTAGTATATGCGCGAAAGTGCGCTGTCATCCTCTTCTCTCATTTCAACTATCATATTTGCGGTCTCAAGGTCACGAAGAGGATAGATCCCTCGTCCCCACGAGCCCACGATCGGTTTGAGTACAACCGGAAACCCAGTCTTCTTCATACTTTCTAGCCCAGACTCTGCGCTAAATGCAAATTGTGTCCTTGGAGTTGGAATTTTATTTTCTGCAAGTTTGATCGAAGTGACAAGTTTGTTTCCACAAGTTTCTCCTACCTTAAATTTGTTTATGACTTTGAACCCAACAAATTCAAGGCAAGCGGTAAGATAGAGACCTCGGTAATAACTTATGCTTCTCTGCAGTATTACATCTCCTAGTAACGGGAAATCCTTCATTATGCTACTTGTGCCAATAGTTATTGTCTTTGCATCCACTATGTTTGCCTTGATTCCTTTACTCAACGTTTTTTCATAGAGTGCCTTCTCCTCGAAGCGAACTTTGTCGCATACGATGCTCACCTCAACCATTACTGTCCCCAATCTTCGCCTACTCGTTCAGCGGGCTTCAGATCCAGCTTATCGTCTCCTTTTTTGACGATCTCATACTCTCCACCGCAGTCGGGGCAAGTTATTATCTCCCCAACCACGGAATCTTCTGGAACACTGATTTCAGCTCCGCATTCTTGGCATTCAATTTTTGATTTCATTTTTTACCTCCTTCTTTTGTTTTCTATCTATATTTACTCCTGCACTTACGGAGTTTGCGATAACTGACTGCAACCCCCAAAGCTCTACGAACCCCTTTGCAAGACTCTGGTCAAAGGTCGAACCTTTGGCATATGTCGCCAGGCTGTCTTTGTATAAAGAATATTTCGATCCCCTGCCAACCACTCGAAGCGATCCCTTTTCCATCTTCAGCCGAACTTTTCCTGAAACACGAGTTTGTGTCGCATCTATAAACTTATCCAAGTCTGTGCGCAGTGGATCCTGCCACAAGCCAGAATATGCAAGCCAGCTCCACTGATTGTCAACTATCTGCTTGAATGCTAGCTCGTGCTTTGTAAGCACCATTTTCTCTAGGTCTTTGTGGGCTTCAATTATTGCCAAGGCAGCTGGAGCCTCGTACACTTCTCGTGACTTAATTCCCACTACGCGGTCTTCAATGTGGTCGACAATACCGATCCCGTGCCCACCAGCTACATTGTTGACGTATTGGATAAGGTCAACGAGTGGGATATGTTGATCATCAACCGCCACCGGGATGCCCTCCTCGAATTCAATTTCCATGTAACCAGCTTTCACATTCTGAAAGTTGATAAACTGAAAAGCATCTTCAGGAGGTTCAAAGTCAGCTTCCTCAATCTTGCCGCCTTCTAAAGCTCTACCCCAGAGGTTGATGTCAATACTGTATTTCTTTGCCTCTGAGCTTATCGGTATGTTCTGCTCTTTTGCAAAGGATATTTCAAGGTCGCGGGTCAGGTTGAGGTCACGTATTGGAGCAATTATTTCGAGGTCTGGACCAAGTGCACGCATTGTAACGTCGAATCTAATTTGGTCGTTGCCTTTACCTGTGCAGCCATGAGCCACTGCGATTGCTCCTTCCTTCTTTGCAACTTCCACTGCTTTTGCAGCAATCAGCGGGCGAGCAAGCGCAGTTGCAAGGGGATACTTACCTTGATATAGGCCATTAGCCTTGATGCTTGGCACTATATAACCGCGGGCGAAGTCTTCACGGGAATCAATGTAAACATGTTTTATTGCTCCTATTGCATTTGCCTTCCTTTCAATTTCCTTGAAGTCGTCCTGCTGCCCACAGTCGACAGTTACTGTTATCACATCCAGCTTGTGCAATGTTTGGAGATATCTTATGCAAACAGAGGTGTCTAAGCCGCCGGAGTAAGCCAATACAACTTTGTCATTGATGCCCAATTACATGCGTCTGCCTTTCTAACATTACATTTATATTTTTTGGTCAGGAACGACCTAAATTAAGGTGATATTGACCATTGCTGGCCAACAACCAGAAATCTATAACAGAGAGTGTTAGAGAAATTGTTAGCAGCGATCTCTCATTTCAGGACTCGCTTCAGCGAGATTACTGTAACATCAGCGCGCTTGCCCGGATAATGAAGCCACAGATAGACCATATGCTTAGCAAAAATACGAGTATAGAAAGCATCATCACTGCCCTTAAGCGGTCAAGGTATGATTATGATGTGCGGCAAAAGCCTATTGCATCGATATTGGCAGCTAGTACGATAACCGTCAATACGGATGTAGCCAAAGTCTCAGCCAGGAAGAGCAAAAAGACTATCGAGAAGGTTGCTAAAGCGATGATTCAAGGTGTCGGCAATTTTATAAGCATATCAGAAAGTATCATGTCAATTACCCTTGTCTTTGACGATCTTTTGCTTCAAGATGTCAAGGTGATGTTTGCCTCTGAAGATATTCTCGAAATAGAAAACGGCCTAGCAGCAATCATAGTCCAAAGTCCAGAAGATATAATCAAGACACCAGGATGCGCCATTGCTTTCTATAACCAGCTTGCTAGGAGGCACATAAACGTTGAGGACACTGTCAGTTGTTATACTGACACCATAGTACTTGTAAAAATGGAGCAGGTCGGAAAAGCCTTCAATGCGCTTACTGATTTGATATCAAATTCAAGGAAGATGGCAAAGAAAAGGTATCGATAAAAAAGGTTTTATTTTGAATAAGATCAGATGACTTGTGTACCGGCGCTATACGCTTGACGAAATCAAACGCAAGATAGTAGATGTTTTACAAAACACCGGAGACACAGGGCTGTCCGGTGTAGAGCTTGCGGACAGGATAGGCATCAATAGAATGACAATTACGAAATATCTCGATATCATGCATGCAAAGGGTCTTCTCAAAAAGAAAAAGATAGGCAATGTAAACATATGGTTTGTACAAAATGGAGTTGGTGATATTGAATTCCCCATCAACTATATTCAGGTGCAGCAAAAGCTAATAAGCACAATTCTGGCGGGTGATGAAGATCATGCACGAAGAATCATGCTGAGCGTCATGAATTCTGATGTCGACCAAGTAAGAGTGATGACAGATGTCATAGTGCCGGCTGTTAACACAATAGCCGAGTTGTACAGTAGAGGGAGATTGAGCAAGACAGAACGGATATTTTTGTCAAGTCTGATGATGGAAATTATTGATTTGGTTAAGTTCAATATTCGGCCTGCAGAGCTAAAGGCAAATGCACATGTCATATGCGTGTCTGGCTCTGAAGACAGAATCCATGTTGCTAAAAGCGCGGCTGTGGCGTTATTGGCTCGGGGCTGGGATTCGTCTTATATTGGTGATGTGGGGGAACAGATTGATCCTTTCTTTGATATTGACTTTCAGCGTTATCTATCACGTTTATGGGCTAACAAACACGGTCTGATGCTGGTGTGTATCTTTTCATCCGGTGAAGGATCGCTGAGATTTCTCTCGTCTACTGCTAAGGAGATGAAGGGTAGGATAAAGGGCGAGCTACGCATTATAGCAGTCACAACACAACAACTACACCCAGTAGCAGAAGAAAGCTCGGACTATGTGGCCAAGGACCTGCCAGCTCTTGTCGAGTGGTCTGAGAGGGAATTCAACTACCGCATAAGCGTCTAGACCTGTTGCAGAGGAATCGGCGTTATTGGTGGAGCTTGAGGGACTATTGCCTGTATAAGGAGACTTATTATAAATCCAATTACTGCAAACACTATGATTGCAAGGATAGCTATGCCCAGTGCTCTAAGCCATCCAGTATGAAACCCCTTTTTGAATACACCTATCCACGCAATGAAGGCGACAATGAAGGCTATTATGACAGGTAGAGTCGCTTTCCCAACTATAGCGGTAAGTAAAGCAGCAGAAATGAAAAACACTATAGCGTATATTATGGGGCCAAGAGCCGTCACCAGCATGGCGCGACTAAACTTCACCCTTCCTAACGTTAAGATCTTTGCCGCTATCCACACAGGTATTGAAACAATTATCCACACCACGAGCAGACCAATTATCACTGTAGCGGCGATTACTGCTATGTCCGTCCCACTCTGAAGCAAAAATTGCTGAAGCAACGCTCTTAGTGTAACGCATCGAGATTTAAGAGCTACCAACCCTACAAATGACGCGATAGAAGTGACGTCTTCCTTTTCTAGTCCAGACAATGCTGAGGAATCAGAAGTAAAAAGCCTATGCTTGCAGAAGTGGAAGTTTTTTAAATTTTGTCGTCGATAAAGCTTTGTGCCTTCAAGTGAATTATTGAGGTGCAAGGAATGCGGCGAGTCATTTGATACGCTTGAGTCGCTTAGGGAGCACATGAAGTCAGAAAAAGATGAAATTGAAAACCGCGTCAAGGGATTCTCTGACGGCTAGAGCACTGTGCATGCTGGGACCTGCTTTACAACAACAACTACTACTACTACATCCATCTCACTACGTTTGTCTTTATTGCTAGCAAATTTTCCTTTGATGATTGAAGCATAAATGAGATACTAAAATCTTCTAGCGTGTAACGGCCAAGACCTAAATATCATCATTATTATAAAATAATGTAGCTTGCAGAACAATCCCCCAAAACAAACTCGAAGAGTCTGGCTACTCGTTAATTCGGATGAAGCAGACCGCTAACGGTTGGATGCTGTTCAAATTCCATCTTAGTGCTTTCTTATCGGCAGACCGAATCATCACTTGGGTCATGCAAAAAAGAGTATGCTCACGCGGCGGGTTTTGAAAGCTGGTACGAGCGCCAGCAAGAAGAAATGAGAAAGGACGGACTGCTCACATTTTTTAATAATCTGCGAGTGACATCAATCCATACAAAACAGGTCCAACCCAAAGTCCGATTTTCACTTCCTGTGGCAGATTTATTTTCTATGGCCAGTGGTTCTACAATTGTGATGGGTGATAAGAATAAGGGCACTTACCTGACAAATGCGTCTGTAGCTGAGGTAGCAGGAACAGATGTTACCAAGATAGGCGCAGAACAGAGATGGCTATTTGATGAAAAACCTGAGGTGGATGTAATAACATTATGTGAAAGGTATCTGTCGATTTATTCCGGTCTCGAGCTGTCCGCTATACCCATGTTATTTCTATTGGTGTTCTACTATTCTCTTAACAAAGTCAAGTCCATATTTGGTTGCATGCTCATAATTCCTGTCAGCAATGTTCGGTTCAAAGCTGATAAAGCCATCATAGCCAATTTCGTTAAGGCTTTCTATCACTGTAGAAAAATCAATATGGGCAAATCCTGGCATTTTTCTATTGTTATCGGCAAAGTGCATATGACGCAAAAGCGTGCTTGAGCTTTGTATCGCATCTTTAAACATATCTTCTTCAATGTTCATGTGGAAGGTGTCAAGTAGGATACCTAGCGAGTCCACATGTTGTGCTATTGCAATTGCATCTTTTGCAGTAGCACAATATGGAGTACTGTATCGGTTGAGGGGCTCAAGTACGAGCTGTACGCCATAGTCTGCTGCCTTTGTGCATAAGAGCCTCATTATTGGTACTGCTTTTGCTGCAAAAAGCTCCTTTTCATTTGGGGAGATTATCCTGTGGGTCCTATCAACCCCGTTTCTCTCATCGGCAAAGAGGCAGACGTTCATCTCATGACCTCCCAGAGTGTTACACAGCTTAAGGCAATCAATGACATACTGTTCTGAAGCTTGCACTAGCTTAGGATCACTACTTAGAAGTCTCCGCTTCCAACCATCAGTACTGATAGAGCCCCACATACCGGTGACTCCACATATAGCTAAGCCGTATGAGTTTAGTGAGTCGAGCAATTTCTTCGCATCAATTTCGCTCGGCTCCCCAAACATTTCCATTGCACGATAACCTTGTTTTTCTAGTGTAGCTAACGTATCTCCAACTGGCTCTATGTTTCGAAACGAGGCAAGGGTGATAGCGTATCTCATTGTGCATCAAGAAGGGTTTTCATAATGTCCACACATCTTACTGACCCTGACTCTGACGTAATGCCATGCCTCTTACTTGAAGCATAGAATGCAAGTCCTTCGTCTGTTTGTAGGTCAGGTGGCCTCCCATGTGATCCTTTGACTAAGCTGGCGTCAAGTGGTATAGACTTTGTCTTTTGATCGACAAACAACTCCACAGGATCATACCCTGGCTTTCTGTGTATGTCCACCTTGCGGGCAAAATCCGGCGCTCTGCTTTCGTCATGCCACCAGTAGTAGCTGAACCATCTATCTCTTGCAGAAATGGCGATCAGCTCGCCGCTTCGTTCATGATCTATTGCTAATTCTGCTTTGCCCTTGCCATCCAAAATTCTCTCCACTCCAGCAGTTGCCTCCAACGCCATCCTTGTCTCCCTTTCATAGCCGTCTTTGATGTAAACATGAGCCACCTGATGGTCAACCATTGCAAACGCCTTGCTGTATTCAAAATCAAGATATTCCCTTTCCTGAATGGTGCGGATAGAAAGCAGACCGGCGTCACGGAGTACAAGGTTTAGGGGCACTGCACCATTAACATCATTAAAAGCATATTCGGATAGGATGGTAAACTGCGTTTCTTCTTGTATTCCAAGATCGGTTGTCTTTTGCACAAGTCTCCCGACTATTTCGTCGGCCCTTTTAAGATCGTCTCTAACCTGGATTGCCCCTTTGCCAAAGCGCTGTGCAGAATAATCTACATGTGGAATATACACAGAGAGCAAATTAGGTCGCTCGTTTTCCAAAGTGTATTCTGCAGCATTTGCTATCCATTCGCTTGACTTAAAAGATGCAAGCGGCCCCCAGTAGCTTGCAAGGTTAAACTCACCAAACTTTTCCTTCAATTTTTCATAATAGCCGACTGGCCTAGAATAGCACCACATAACCATCTTTTCATCTAGATGTATCGGCCGTGGAGTCACCACAATGTCTGACCTAGCATACATTGTATTTTGCCAAAAAAGTACAGCAGTCTTTTTACTATTTTTTTGCTTGATTATGTCCCACAATCTTTGGGCCTTAACAAGCGAGCTGGATTGCTCCCAGAACGATAGACTGTATGTACTCCTATCATACAACCCATTTGCTATTATTCCGTGCTCTCTAGGATATTTGCCAGAGAGGATGCTGGCCTGAACAGTTGATGTAACTGCAGGAAATGTAGGCTCAAGTTTTGCTGCCTCCCCATTTTCAGTAATCTTGGCAATATTTGGGACTAGGCCGGAGTCTAAGTGCTTTTGTTCGAGACCGACGACATCAAGTAATATTGAATAGGTCATCTGTTACTTTACTCTTCGTTGATACTCTGATATGACTTAAATGAGTTAGTGTTATGTAAACAAATTCTTAATTGATCTCATAGATTGTTGTTGATGTGCGAACCTTACGATAGTTTCATATATTATCACTTCATTCTTGTCCGGTAATTTAGTAACGGGAAGAGCCAACGGTATTATCAAAATGGCACATACGTCTGTAACCACATCCTCAGTTGGAAAGACTGTTGAATAATAAAGAGAAACACTTCTGAAATCAATTACCGTGTTGTCATGTATTTCCAAGTTGTATTGTACTGTTTCGAAAAGTCCTCCGCAATGAATAAAATGCATGTTACCCTCCACGTCTCTCGATGCGATTATGATACGTACCGTAGACTTTTCTAAGGATATCGTCTTAGCAGCACTGGTGGCAACGTTATCCATTCTCTCCCTAACCATGGTGAGCCATGAAGTGTTTGCAATTTCAGATAAATTCGGAATAAATGAACTTTATCCCACAGCAAATGGTGGTCCTGTCTGGTTCTTAGACAACGAAGATCCTGAGGATGACGACAATTTTTTGATGACATCAGCTGAGGATATAAAGTTGCATGATGAAGATTCTGGTGTATTTAATTTAGACGCAGAGACAGGCACACACAAACACGGAGTAAGAATTCATGCAGATTCTCCGGACGACGACTGGAAGAATGTGGAAATGACAGGTTACTTTAAGCTACAGGCTGGAAATGACCAATTTACCTTGATAGCAAGACAAGGTCCAACTTACAATGATGATGGTGGATGCGGTGCTTATGGCTACTACGGCCTGCTTAGTGCAAATGGCGATGCTTACTTTAAGAAAAAGTTATGGCATCATGGTGGATATACAGGTAGGACTGCAGTAGAAGGAAACGTGGTCAAAAATCTGGACGACAGATGGGTAGGCATCAAGTTGGTAGTATATGATTTAGACGGCGGGGATGTCAAATTGGAGCTTTGGGTTGATAATGGAGATGAGACGAACAATTGGAAGAAAGTTACAGAGTATGTAGACGATGGTAATTGGAACGTTGCAGGTAGCGACTGCGATAGAGACTCAGACGATATAATAGATGACGGGACTCGGGGGGGCTTTAGAGTAGACGATTCACAATTTGAATTCAAAAAGTTATCGATTAGGGAGATTGCAGAAGGAGCAGAGGCGATAGGGGCAGCAGCAGACGAAGGAGGATCAACAGAGGCGGCGGCAGGAGCTGGAGCAGCAGCGGACGAAGAAGATGAAGGAGGATCAAGTGACGAAGGAGGATCAAGTGACGAAGGAGGATCAAGTGACGAAGGAGGATCAAGTGACGAAG